>CBFCWR010000023.1:0-15994 GCA_965601575.1 uncultured Desulfofustis sp.
TACAATTGATAAGGTGTCTGAACCAGCGAGTGACCGCGGTTGTAGTAGGCAGCGGCAAATCCTCCGTCGACATTGATCGCCACTCCGTCATCGCTGGACATATGCTTGCCTTTCAAATAATCAATTGGTGTGTGTCCATATACCACCCTCTGGACCCCGAATTCCTTGAGAAGTCTGGCCTTGAATTGAGGCTGCTCGAGGTTCTGTTGCCAGTAGAGCGAGCGTTCCACATGGGTGGCTTTGTCGATCAGGAAATAGCGCTCAAAGGTCTTCATGGCATGCTTGCCGAAAAAGGGAGATTTCGGTCCGCACCAAAGATAAAAGAAGAGGGCTTGATCTTTGTGATCCTGGGGCTTGCCTTCCATGTAATTGTTACCAACCCGTTCGATGGTCGCTTGAATAAAGTTGAGCAGGTTTTTGCCGCTGCGACCGAGAAACTCGTCGAAGTCACCATCGCTGGTGGAGGGCACCAGGGCGTGGATATTCAAGATATCATTGTAAATCGAAAATGTGTTGCCGGTGCTGAACAGATAGCCCAGCAGTCGTTTCAATTTGCGGTTGGTGATGAACTGGCTGACCAGGTCGTCAATTACTTCCTGTTCCTCTGGAGTCAGACGATTTGGGTCGGTAAGGTCGAGGGTAGGGAAGTGGCTGTCGTTGAGACCTTCGGTCTGATTATTTTCAACCATCTTTGCCAACTTGTCGAGCCAGAGCCTCGAGTCCATGTCATAGTCGGGAAAATCACGGATCGTCTGCTCTTCAAGTTTGAATTGGATCAAGGCCAGCGCTTTTTCCATGGACCGGCCTTTTTCGGTCTTGGCCTTAAAGTTGCCGGTAACTCGATCAGCAGGATAGGTTGAGGTGGCAAACGACTCAAGTACGGAGATATCGAAGTCTAATCGTTCCATGAATTCGAAGTGATCGTATCGGCAGGTAATACGCATGGCTTCCGCTATCAACGATCTATTTCCCGAAGCCGCCCCCATCCAGAGGATGTCATGATTGCCGAACACATAATCAACAATTCGGCGATAGGGTGAAGAAGAGAGAAAGCGTATAATTTTGTCCGGCTGGGGACCACGGTCGAAGACATCGCCAAGCACCTGGATGCGGTCCAGCAGGACATTGCGGATACCATGACAGAGGTGGGTAATTAACCTCGAAGAGATGATTTTTTCTTCAAAAATAGGGTTGGGTACCACCAAACCTGCCAGCAGCCGGGATATGGTCTCACGAAATTCCGGCATAAGAATTTCATCCACCTGGTAGCGGGCATTGGTCAGCTTGTATTTGAGAATCTGGACCAGACAGAGGATGACATCCTGAGTGTCCATGCGGATATCCTGGTCAGCAATATATTGCTGCTGCCTGATAATGCTTACCAGATATTGGACTTTGTCGGTAGTAAAGGTATTGGGCAAAGCCTCCCGGCAGGTCTGGTAGAGGACGCCAAAGCGGCCGCGAAGGATCGATTTGAAACGATCGCCTTCGCCGTGCAGGTCGCTGATCCACAGAGTGGTTGGGATATTTGCATTAAGTTCGGTCTCAACCTGCAGCAGGCGCTGGGCCAGTTCATCGATACCCCTGGCCTTGATCAGCGTACTCTGTTTTTTTGTGGTGCCCGATGTTTTACGGGAACGATTTCGAGCCATGATCCCCCCTTTAAACTGCCCTGATAATGGAACCGCACTGTGGGCAGGTCGGATTCTGGAAATACAATCTATATTGGGTTAAGCCTTATGGTTAGTGACTCGTCAACATGTCGGATTCTATCAAGGAGGGGGGGGCGAGGCAACCTATTTAGTGGTTATCTGGACTCTGATGCCGGGGTCACTAACTTCAGGGCCTATCATTTTATCCTCGGATGGAACCGCATGATTATGGTAAAAATTCCGGCAGACCTCGATATGAAAATATCTTGACCTGATTCCCGATACCAGTATGGAACTGGAAATTGTACGCATAGCGCAGATGGCTGCTGTTTTATGGCCTGAGCTTACTTCTGTATTCAGAGAACAATAAAAGAATATCAGGAATGGCCAAATTCATGACAGACCAAGAAGACTTAGTAAAACGTTATCTGGATCTCAAAGATTGGTATCAATCCGTGTTCACCGAAACACGAATCGCATCTTCTGGTGGGGGTACACTTCGTGTCGCTCTACCCAGGGAGCACTCTGGGAATTCCCTGGCAGTGATGGTGAGCGGCAGGACCGAATTTATTGAAAAATATCTCGAATTTGCCCGGGATCTTTACCATCGGGGAGTATCCACCGTGCTTTATGATCATTGCGGACAGGGTGATTCAGACCGACAACTCGGAGATCGTCAGAAGGGGTATATCGACAGTTTTCAGACCTATGCGAAAGATCTTGGTAAGGTAATTGAAATAACACATAAGAACAGAGAAGTTGTGCCGGTTGATTTGATCAGCCATTCCATGGGAGGCACGGTGGCGGTGCTCTTCGGGCTCCGGCATCCGGAGCGGGTAAATAAAATGATTCTCGGCTCGCCGATGTGCGCTATCATCACCGGGTCACGGGTGCCGCAGTTTCTGATCAGACCCATAACCGCAATCGGCTGCCTCCTTGGATTCGGTGATCACTACATGCCTTCAAAAGGACCTTATCAGAACGATATGGTGTTTAACGGCAACCCCTTCACCTCAGACGAAAATCGATTTACCTTCAATCAGTTTCTCACCAACTCACTCGACTTCGCACCGCTGGGAGGACCGACCTTTCGATGGCTGCATGAGGCCTATAAGGCCATGCGTGAGATAAATGACAAGGCCGAGCAGTTTCTCTGTCCTCACCTGACCCTGACTGCCGGTGGCGATCGGATCATTAAAACAGCGATCGCCAAGAACTTCTGTGCACGATCCATCGACGGAACCCATGAGGAATACAGGGATGTCCGACATGAGCTGTTCATGGAGATCGATCCGGTGCGAGATGATGTGCTAGAGAAGATCGCTACTTATCTGGCTGCAGACCGCTGAGCGGATCTACCGCTCTTCCTGAAATTCATAACCAGCACCAGCAGTAGACAGCCAAGCGCCAGACCCTGTATTGCCAGAGTGGATGGCTTTAACAGCGCCAGGGCGAGAACCAGAAGCAGCAGACGGATAGGCAGACCGACGGGATTTTCCATATAGCCCTGAAGCGCACAAGTGAAGGCGTAGAGGCCGGCCAGGGCGAAGACGAAGATGGTGAAAATTTCCGGCCAGCTGCCCCCGAGAAGAGGGGTATAGGCGAAGAGCAGCGGGATGATGTAGAGTCCTTTGGCGATCTTCCAGGATCTCAAGCCTGTCGCCATCGGCGGGGTGCCGGCGATGGCCGCCCCGGTGAACGCTGCGAGGCAGACAGGAGGAGTGACATTGGAGTCCTGGCTGAGCCAGAATATAATCATGTGGGCCGAGAGCAGGGAAAAAGTGGCTGCTTCAGGAGAGAGACTCATCTCTCTCAGCGTTCCGGCCAGATCGGGTGGTATAAGACTGAGCAATTCCTGTGCTGTCTCCGGGCTCAGCGGCTGATTGAGCAAGGCGATCTTGTCGGGGATGGCAAGCATCAGGATTGCTTTGGCCTCTTCACTGGTGGTGCCTGAGATAAACATCTGGATGATCTGACCGTCGACAATGAGGTTATACAGTGCTGGTGCCGACAAGGTTCCCAAAACGATGTAGGCGGCGGTGACCGGCAACCCCATGCCCAGTACCAGGGAGGCGAGTCCCACGAGAATGATGGCGATGAGCAGGCTGTTGCCCGACCAGTTGGTGATCATCAGCGAAAAAGTGTTGCCGATGCCCGCGGTAGCGATGACGTTCACCACCAGACCGACACTGCAGAGCAGAACCGCGGTCATCACCATATTTCGTGCCCCCAGTGCCAGGGCGTCGAAAATTGCTTTGATCCCCATTCTGTTTGGGGTCAGCCAGGAGGATACGATTACCGCAACAATTGAAATCCCAGCCGCATACGTCGGCGTAAACCCATAAATGAGCAGTCCGATCAACACTGAGACCGGCAACAGAAAAGGCAGACCCCCTGTTCTGAGAACCTCAAACACTTTTAACTTTTCATCCTCAAGGGCCTGTATGTCAGTTCTTTTTGCTTCGACCCGGACGAAGAAGCCGACAGTGGCAAAATAGAGAACGGCCGGCAGGATCGAGTAGAGCACGATGGTAGTGTAGGGGATCTGGGTATAGCTGGCCATGACGAAGGCCCCGGCCCCCATGATTGGCGGCATGAGCTGCCCCCCGGTGGATGCCGCTGCTTCGACCCCGGCGGCGAACTTTGCCTCAAAACCCGCTTTTTTCATCAGCGGGATGGTAATTACCCCGGTGGAGGCCGTATTGGCGACGGCCGAGCCCGATATGGTGCCGGTCAGGCCGGAGGCGAAAACCGCCACCAGGCCGGGCCCGCCGACAAATCGACCGGCCATCGCCCGGGCCAGGTTGATAACAAAATCACCCGCCCCTGAACGCAGTAAAAAGGCGCCAAAAAGGATAAACATGAAGACGAACGTCGAGGAGATACGGGCGATGGTGCCAAACAATCCATCGTCACCATAAATTGATCTGAAAAGAATCGTCTCCGCTGTCAGGCCGCTGAATTTGAACACCCCGCCAATCATCGCTCCCCACCATCCCACATAAGTCAGAGCGAGGATAATGAGAACAGGAATAATGAGCCCGGTGGTCCTGCGGGTGAACTCGATGGCGCTGATGATCAGAATGATCCCGGCAATCCACTCACCCTGATTGAGGTGGACGCCGCGCGCGTAAATGGCGTCTTCCATGGAAATAAGATATATGGCACAACAGGCCGCAGTCACTCCGAAAGCGAGACTGAGCAGCAACTCAATCGTGCCGCGCTCCTTCTTCTGGGAGCGTGAGAGAGGGTAAATTAGCCCGCAAAGGATGGCAAATCCGGAGTAGTGTAACGCATTCTGGGTGAGGGTCGGCAGGACGCTGAAGACATTGAAATAGATGTGCAGCAGTGATACCAGGATACCGACAAAATAGACCGTTTTCTCTGAAAACTGCTGTAGCCTGCCGGTTGAGGACTGTGATTCCACACACTACTCCTGGGGCGGACGGGTGAGAACCATCTCCACCACACCCATACGGTGTGGTGGAGATGGAAGAACAGGCAAGGTTATTGCGGCATCAACCGCTCCGGAATATCGAGACCTACTTCCGTGTAGAATTTGGCCGCTCCTGGATGCAAAGGCATTGGCAGTCCTGCCAGGGCTTTCTCCAAGGCCATGACCTTGGTTGCCTTGTGTATGGCGTTGAGAAAGGGCAGGTTTTCGTAGATCGTTTTGGTAATCATGTAAACTGCTTCCTCGTCGATGTCAGCCCTGACTGCAAGGAAATTGGGCTGAGCAATGGTCTGGAAGTCCTTGGTCTGGCCCGGGTAAGTACCGGCTTCGATCACGTAGCGGGTCCAGAGATCGAGTCCGCCATCAGCTTTTTTCATCTGCTCATCGGTGAAATCGAGCATGGTGATCTTCTCTCCCATGGCGGCGAACGCCTTGGTGACTGCTCCGGTCGGCGAGCCGGCGGGGGTGCCCATTCCTGCCACCTGACCATTTTGAAGGGCGTCGGCACTGGGGCCGTAGCCGACGTAGACCAGTTCAAAAGCGTTGTCCGCGTCGATACCAAGATTCTTGAGCAGGAAGCGGTTGGAGCCGATGGTCCCGGAATTCTTCTTGCCGAGTGCCATGCGTTCACCCTGGAGCGCTTCCAGGTCGGAAATCGTACCTGTCTTGGCTTTGTCGGCTAGAACGACGAACTGCTCGACGTTCTGCCAGAGCATGGAGACGGAACGCAACTCTTTCTGGGGGCCATCCTGCTCGAGCGGTCCGGCGCCATTCCAGGCATAATAACCGTATAGTCCCTGGAGAATGGCAAACTGGGCTTCGTTATCCCGGAGGAGCTTGATGTTTTCCCCCGAACCGGCTGAATTGATCGCCGACATGCCAATCTTATGGGTGGGCTGTAGTTTCACCTTGGTGAGGGTCGCAATTGCTACCCCGACTGGATAGTAGGTTCCGCCGGTGCTGGCGGTTGCCAATAGATAACTCCTCTCTTCAGCGGCCCGGACGTCGGGGGCACCGATGGTAGCGATGGAAAAAAACAATGCAGCGAAAAGCGTAATGAAAAGTCTGCTGTTCATAGCGTTCTCCTTTTTCTTGGATTGTCATACCGAGTCTCAACGGGATCCGGTTTTTCGGGGTGAAGAAGGGACGGCATGGACGATCATGCCCTGTGTAAAGAAAATACACTTTGATCATATCTTCAAGCACAATATGAGATTAACCAGGTTGGCGCCTGACAACAAAGAATTATGGCCCCGATTTTACCCCGGAAGTGCGGTGGTATTGATTTGTGTTTTCAGCGTAAATGAATAACATTGAGGCAGTGAATCAACAATATTACGGATCAGCAACGGGGAAACTATGCGACCGAACATGGGAAGATATTGGCTGTTAGTGATTGGCGTTTTCTTTATACTTGCTGCTCCGCTTAATGCAGCAAAGGACTTCAGCAAACCGGTCGAATACGCGCCCATCCATGTCGACGATATCGAGCCTGAAATTGTTTCGCTGGAACAACTCTCCAAGGGATTGAGCGTAGTTTACTATACTGAATTTTTTGAACGACACCTGGATCAAATTCCCCGAAATGGCAGCTCTTCCTTTATAAAAAAAACCGGGCCGCCGGTGTTCGAACTCAATCATCAGTTTGGCAAAGATGAGGTATTTAAGACCGGCACAAACCGCGGTGTGGCCATGCGCATGCAGGGTTATCTCGTGGTCAAGGATACGGGGGCCTTCGAGTTTCAGGCGCTTTCCAATGACGGTGTCATTGTCAGGCTTGGTGGTAAAACGGTAATCAGCGATCCCGAGCAGCATTCGGACCGTCTCTCCAATATAGGGCATGTGACCATCGACAATGCGGGCCATTATCCACTGGTGGTTGAATATTTTCAGCGAAAAGGCACCGCAGCGTTGAAATTGTTCTGGAAAACCCCAGGCAGTGATAAATTCGTGCCCATCCCCGCACACGCGTATGTGCATTTACCCTGATCGGCCACGGCCCCTGTCCTTGGCCGGTGTGGCATTCAACTGGCCAATGAAGGCCCGAGTTCAGTAGTGTTGATGCTGGTGAAAACTTCAATTAATTAAGATCGATTACATGCCCAATAATCTTTATGTAACTGCCACTGAAGAGCGCAGCGGAAAGTCGGTGATTGTACTTGGCATTATGCAGATGCTGATCAATCAGCTTCATCGGGTAGCTTTTTTCAGGCCGATAATAAGTGATCAGATTGATCAAAAGCAGGATCATGACATCACCCTGATACTCGATTATTTCAAACTGGAGCAGGAGTACGAGACCTGCTACGGCTGCACCCTGAAAACAGCCTACGAGATGATAAATTCGGGTCGCGAAGATGGCCTGCATGATCTGATTTTAAAAAAATACCGAGATGTTGCCGACAAGTACGACTTCGTATTAATAGAGGGCACCGACTTCAGAGGTCAGGATACCGCCTTCGAATCGGAGATTAACGGCGATATCGCCGCCAATCTCGGTGCCCCGGTAGTGCTCATTTCCTCAGGCCGGAAGAAAACGGTGGATGAGATGATCAGGCAGGTCCAGGTGTCGATTGACAGCCACAAGGAGAAAGGCTTGATCATGGTTTCCTCGATCATCAATCGAGCTCCCGAAGGATTAACCTCGCAGATTCTCACCGATATCAGACGACAATATCACCCCGAAGAAGGGCTGCCGTTTTATGTTATCCCTGAGAATCCGGCCCTGGCCAATCCGACGGTTGGCGATGTGAATCGCTGGCTCAACGGCAGTATCATGTACGGTGCCGCAGGCTTGAACACGGTGGTAGGCGATTATGTGGTGGCAGCCATGCGGGTTGAGAATTTTCTCGAGTATCTGACTCCGGGATGTCTGGTAATCACCCCTGGTGACCGGCATGACATCATTCTGGCCAGTCTGTCAGCCCGCTCCTCCACTTCTTACCCGGAGGTGTCAGGAATTGTTCTAACCGGCGGTCTGGTGCCTTCAGACAATGTGCGACGACTGATTGAAGGTTGGTCGGGGAGGCCGGTACCGATCATTTGTGTAAAGGGGCACACCTATCTGGTGATTCAGCAGCTCTACGAACTTTACGGTCACATCGAACCCGATGACCAGACCAGAATCGCCACCGCGCTTGGGGATTTCTCGAAATTCGTCAATGTGGTCGAGCTGCGGGAAAATGTAATCACCGATAGACCGGCGCGGATCACTCCGAAGATGTTCGAATACTCTCTTCTCGAGCGGGCCGCCGAGAATCGGCAGCGAATCGTGCTGCCCGAAGGAAACTGTGAACGCATTCTCAGGGCGGCCGATATTCTGCTCAGAAGGGGAGTTGCAGATCTCACCATTCTTGGCCGCGAGGATCAGGTGCGGGCGCTGGCTGCAGCCACCGGGCTCGATCTCACCTGGGTTGAGGTGATCGATCCCCAGACCAGCCCGATGCTCGAGGATTTTGTCCAGACCTATTTATCATTGCGCCAGCACCGAGGCGTGATTGAGGATATGGCCCGGGACCGTATGTCAGATACCACGTATTTCGGCACCATGATGGTCCATAAGGGCTTTGCCGACGGCATGGTATCCGGTGCCTTGAATACCACCGCTCATACGGTCCGACCGGCCTTTGAGTTCATCAAGGCCAAGGCTGGGTTCACCATCGTCAGTTCGGTGTTCCTCATGTGTCTGCGCGATCGCATTCTGGTTTATGGCGACTGCGCCGTAAATCCCAATCCCGATGCCTCGCAGCTGGCGGAAATCGCTTTGAGCTCAGCCGAAACGGCCCGCACATTCGGCATCGAGCCGAGGGTGGCCATGCTCAGCTATTCCACCGGCGCTTCAGGGAAGGGCGAGGACGTCGAAAGAGTCGTCGAGGCTACGCATATTGCCCAGAATCTGATTCGTGAGAGAGATCTAGATTTCGTTCTCGAAGGACCGCTCCAATACGATGCCGCCATCGATCCTGAGGTGGCGCGAACCAAGATGCCGGGTTCGGCGGTGGCAGGCCGGGCAACCGTGTTCATTTTTCCAGATCTGAATACCGGCAACAACACCTACAAGGCTGTGCAGCGCGCAGCCAATGCGGTGGCCATCGGACCTGTACTGCAGGGGCTGAACAAACCGGTTAACGATTTGTCCAGGGGCTGTACCATTGATGATATCGTCAATACGGTTGCCATTACCGCGATTCAGGCCCAGGCGGAAGATATCTGAAAATGAAAGTACTGGTTATCAACTCGGGAAGTTCTTCCATTAAATTTCAGCTTTTCGAAATGGAAGCCGAACAGGTCCTGGCCTCCGGGCTGGTTGAACGGATCGGTGAAGAGACTGGCCGCATCAGCTGTTCCATGCACCCGGAATCCTTTGACCAGAGAAGAACTATTGAAAAGGAGATGAGGATCCCCGATCACAAAAGCGGCATGGAGATGGTCGGCGAGGTGCTCTGCGATGAGCAGAACGGTGTCGTACGCTCGCGTGGTGAGATCGGCCTGGTCGGACATCGCGTCGTTCACGGCGGCGAGGCGTTTCATCAGCCGACAGTCATCGATACAAAAGTGATTGAAGCGATCAAGGACAATATTCCCCTGGCACCACTGCATAACCCCGCCAATCTGGATGGCATTGAGGTGGCCATGGAACTGTTCCCGGCCATACCGCAAGTGGCGGTGTTCGATACCGCCTTTCACCAGACCATTCCCCAGCGGGCTCATATCTATGCCTTGCCGTATGAATTATATGAGAGTCATCGGGTTCGGCGCTACGGGTTTCACGGCACATCGCATAAATTCGTGGCCGGTGAATGTGCCCGGCTGATGGACCGGAAACTGTCTGAAACCAACCTGATCACCATTCACCTTGGCAATGGTTGTTCAATGAGTGCCGTCGAGCATGGGCGCAGCATCGATACGTCGCTGGGGATGACCCCCCTGGAAGGGCTGGTGATGGGAACCAGAAGCGGTGATGTTGATCCGGCCATCCATTCATTTCTGGAGCGAGCAGCGGGGATGGATTTGACCCGGATAGATGCCATGCTCAACAAGGATTCAGGGTTGAAAGGTATCTGCGGCTTCAACGACATGCGAGATATTCATGCGGCCGTAGCCGAAGGTGATCAGCGGGCTCGCCTGGCCCTTGAGGTTCAGACCTACAGAAATAAGAAATATATCGGTGCTTTTATGGCCGTACTTGGGCGGGTCGACGCCCTTGTATTCACCGCCGGAATCGGTGAGAATGATCCTCTGGTCAGGCAAAAAACCGTGGCCGGGCTGGAACACCTGGGCATCGAGCTCGATACTGAAAAAAACAGCAAGCGCTTTAAATCCCCTGGTACTATACATACCAGCGGGAGCAGGGTACAGATCTGGGTAATTCCAACCAACGAGGAACTGGCCATAGCTCGAGAGAGTCTGAGTGTGCTCGAAGACAAAATCCAATGACAGGATCAACCATTATGACCGACGCCAAGGAACAAGCCGCCGCAACGAAATCGGATTATGAGAAATTCATGGAACGGGCCGAAATCGCCGCCGCCAAGGTTTCGACCGTCAACTCGTTTGAAGAAGCGGTGAACTACGCAATTCATCTGTGCCTTGAGCAACCGCTGATCCGCTATGAGATCAGCGACGAGCCGCCAACTACAGACGGTGAGCGCAAAATAATTGCCGCACCAGCCTTGTCACCCGCAGAATATGAGCTGCTCACAGAAGAATCAGCGGCCCACTCAATCGATTGCCTCGAGTCCGGGATGAGAAATCACCTCAGCGGGGTCGATGTGGGACTCACCTATGGCGACCTTGGTCTTGCCGAAACCGGTACGCTTGTGCTCAACTGTCCCAATGAAGAGCTGCGGCTGGCGACCATGGTCTGTGAATATCATGTGTGCGTACTACCAAAATCAAAGATTTATGCCGACGGATATGAAGCCGAGGAGCAGCTTCGGAAGTTCATGCTCGACGCTCCCAATTATACTGCCTTCATCACCGGCCCAAGCCGGACGGCGGACATCGAGCGAGTACTCTCGATCGGAGTACATGGACCGCTCGAGCTTCATATTCTTATTCTGGAGGATTGATCATGCAGGAAGCAAAAAGCCTGAAAACCTATCGTAAAGAATGCCAGGAATCTCTGGACAACGAATACCTGCGTTCAGCACTCGACAAATTCGCCGTGGCCTACCGGGTTGGACGTGACAAGGCCTTCTCTGAAATTGATGTGGATGAACTGGTCGCTGAAGTGGCCGATATGAAGGATGAGACTCTCAAAAGTCTCGACCACTACCTGGAACAATTTACCCGTAAGGCCGAGGAGGCCGGCGTGGTGGTTCACCATGCCAAGGATGCCGAAGAGGCAAACCGGATCATCAACGAAATCGGCACCAAGGCCGGCTGCCGGAAAGTGGTGAAAACAAAATCCATGACCGCAGAAGAAACTCATCTGTCGCATTCCATGGTTGACGAGGGATTCGAGGTGACGGAAACCGATCTGGGCGAGTGGATAATTCAATTGCGCGACGAGCCTCCCTCTCACATGGTGATGCCGGCCATTCACTTATCCCGCTACCATGTCAGGGACCTTTTTTCAGAAGTGACCGGCAAGCAGGAAGATGAGGAAATTGAGAAACTCGTGAAAGTGGCCCGCCACCAGATGCGAAGAAAGTTCGTCGAGGGCGAGATGGGTATCACCGGAGCCAATTTCGGCGTGGCCGAGACGGGATCGATTGGTATCGTCACCAACGAGGGCAACGCCAGACTCGTCACCACACTGCCCAAAGTGCATGTGGCTCTGCTTGGTATCGATAAGCTGGTGCCCACCATCGGCGATGCGCTCTCGCAGGTCAAGGTGCTGACCCGTAATGCCACGGCTCAGCCGATCACCTCCTACGTGACCTGGGTCACCGGCGCCAACCAGTGCGGCGCAAGTGAAGGGGATAGAAAAGAAGTGCACTATGTCCTGCTTGACAACGGGCGTCGCGAGATGGTCGCCGATCCGCTTTTTTCCCAAGTCTTCAGGTGTGTGCGGTGCGGAGCCTGCGCCAACGTCTGTCCGGTATACAGGCTCGTGGGCGGTCACAAGATGGGGCATGTCTATATCGGTGCCATCGGCTTGATACTCACCTATTTCTTCCATGGCGAAGAAAACGCCAAACACCTGGTTCAGAACTGTATAAACTGTGAAGCCTGCAAGGATATCTGCGCCGGCGGAATCGACCTGCCCAGGCTGATCAAAGAAATTCACGCCCGGATTCAGGATAAAGACGGACAGCCGATCCCCAGCCTGCTGCTGGGCAAGATCATGAGGAACAGAAAACTTTTCCATACCCTGCTCAGAACCGCAAAGTGGGCCCAGAAACCGGTGAAGGGAGAAGACGGCTTCATGCGCCACCTGCCGATGATGTTTTTCAAAGAGCATGATTTCAAGGCCTTGCCTGCCATTGCCGAGAAACCTTTTCGAGATGTCTGGCTGGAAATAAAACCCAAGGTGGAGAAGCCCAAATACCGGGTCGGACTGTTCTCGGGTTGTGTCCAGGACTTTGTCTATCCAGAACAGATGGTTGCCGCGGTCGAACTTTTCCAGGATCACGATGTGGCCATGGTATTTCCCATGGAGCAGTCGTGTTGTGGACTTCCCGTGCAGATGATGGGGGACAAGAAAGTATCCAGGGAGGTCGCCCTGCAGAATCTCAAAGCATTTATCGGAGAGGATGTGGATTATATCGTCACCCTCTGCGCCTCCTGTGCCTCCCACCTGAAACACACCTATCCGGTGCTGCTCGAGGACAACGCCAAACTGGCCGAACAGCTCAGCGATTTCTGCGACAAGGTGATCGATCTTTCCTCCTTTGTGCATGACGTGCTCAAGGTCACCCCTGAAGACTTCGACGGGGACGGCAAGAAGGTGACCTTCCATTCACCCTGCCACTTGTGTCGCGGTCTCGGGGTGCACGATGCCCCAGGAAATCTGATGCGCACCGCTGGAATGGAATACACAGAAGCAGCGGAATCTGAGGTCTGCTGCGGTTTTGGCGGTACCTACTCGGCCAAATTTCCAGAGCTGTCCGCTCAACTGCTCGACAATAAACTGGATAATGTCGAAGATACCGGAGCCGACCTTCTGCTGACCGACTGTCCGGGTTGCATCATGCAGCTCAGGGGCGGTTTGAAAAAGAGGGAATCCGATATGGAAGTAAAACACACCATCGAAGCCCTCGCAGAGAGGAGAAAACAGCAGAAGAAAAAGTGATAATCAGGCCGTTTGCAGAAAAGGACCGCCATACAGTAATCGGACTCTGGCACCGCTGCGGCCTGGTGGTTCCCTGGAACGACCCGGCTGTCGACATAGACAGAAAATTGCAGGTCGACCCCGAGCTTTTCGTCGTCGGCCTGCAAGGTACAGAGCTGGTCGCCAGCGCCATGGGCGGCTACGATGGTCACCGGGGGTCGATATTTTATCTGGCGGTTGATCCGGATCATCAGGGTCAGGGCTGCGGACGCAAAATCGTTGAGCATCTGGCCCATCTGCTCACCACGCGCGGTTGCCCCAAGCTTAATATACTGGTGCGCAGCACCAATCAGGAGGTAATCGAGTTTTATCGACGGCTCGGCTTCAATTCTGAGGAAATCCTCTGTCTCGGCAAACGGCTGATCGAAGATTGAAAATGGTTGCCAGTAAAGGGGTTAGGGACCCTGACCGCTGGAATCCAGCTTACTGAACCTCGATGTCAAAAACCATCATCTGGATTTTACTAATCGCCGGCCTGGGTTACGCCTGCTTTTGTGCGCTGCTTTATGTCCGGCAGCGCAGTATGATCTTCTATCCCCATGGCGAGGTAAAAGCGGCCAATCTAGAGCCTCTCTGGCTGAGCAACGAAGGTCATCGCCTGAAAATATGGCAGGCAGCTCCCGAACAACCGACAGCCATACTCTATTTTGGGGGAAACGCCGAAAATGTCCTTCATAGCATGGCCGAGCTGCACAGCCTCTATCCGGACAGTTCTTTGTACCTGATGAACTATCGCGGCTACGGCGGGAGCACCGGCAGCCCCTCGGAAGCTGCGCTGTTTTCAGATGCGGTGGCGCTTTATGACGAAGTTGCTGGCAACCATCAAGAGGTCATTGTCATGGGGCGAAGCCTCGGCACCGGGGTGGCCGTCTATCTGGCAGAGTCCCGCCCGGTTAAGGCGCTGATTCTGGTTACACCGTATAAGAGCATGGTGGCTCTGGCGTCCCACTATTATCCATTTCTGCCGGTAAACCCGTTGTTGAAGGATCGATTCGAATCACACCTCAGAGCTCCTCGAGTAAAGGTGCCGGTACTGGCCCTGGTGGCCGATCGTGACGAGGTGATACCAGCCAAGATCAGCGCTGGTCTGATCGAAGCATTCAGCCCAGATAATCTGACACGAGTGGTTGTTGAAGGTGCCGGCCACAACACCATTCAGGAGTATGACGAGTATCATCGGGCCATCAAAAACTTCATAGGCAGAATGTCGACAGAAAGTCCGCAGTGAAACACAAACAGAAACTAATTTTTGGCCTTCTGGCGGTGCTGATCATAGCCAGCTTCTATGACCAGGGGTATTTCAATTTCGGTACCAATCGCAATACCGGAGATACGGCAAGGCTTGCCGCTGCCTACGAAAATCGGGTGAGCAATCTCCAGGTGGAGGGTTCCGGAGTGGTCGAGAAAGTTCTCAGGGACGACCTCGAAGGCAGCCGGCATCAAAGGATTATCCTGCGTATCAGCGACAGTCAGACGGTTCTGATCGCCCACAATATCGATCTCGCCCCTCGGGTTGAAGGCATCAGCGAGGGGGATCGGCTGGAATTTTTTGGTGAATATGAATGGAACAATAAGGGCGGGGTCATTCATTGGACCCACCGTGATCCCGCCGGACGTCACCCGGACGGCTGGCTCAAGCATAAGGGTAGAGTGTATCACTAGGTTCCCCTGAGTATCAATGATAGGCAATGGTGCTCCCAAAGATGAGAGGTGAGTGAGATGAGTTTTGATGAGACAATGATTCAGAATTTCCTGGAACAGCTCTGCCAGATGAGCGACGGTGACGTAAGCAAAGAAGTCTCGATGTACGAAATCGGAGGTTCCATGGGACTGGATCGTCCTGAAGCAGGTGCACTGGCAGAGGAACTCATCATCGACGGCTATGCCGAGTTGAAGAATCTCACCGGCGGAATCAATATCACCACGGCAGGCCTACGTTTGCTAAACATGGATACTGGAGGCCATGGAGAAGGGCAGGGCGAAGGCCAGCTTGTACTGGGTGACGCCGAAGTAGTGACACCCGAGGGGGTTGAAGCGGTGGAAGGTCTAGCTGATGAGATAAGAAAAGCAGTTGGTGAAAGCAGCTTTGACTACTCCCAGATGGAAGAATTGGTAATAGATCTTAAGACACTGCAGATCCAGCTGCTTTCCAGCCGGCCCAAAACCAATATTGTGCGCGAGGTCCTCCGCAGTTTGGCCATGCCCCTGGAGGGCAAACCGGAGACCGAGAGGCTGAACAGTGCAATACGGAAGATGATTAGCCCTGCGTGAGCATAGCAAAATTGTCAACCCAGAAAGAGTTTAAACTGCCTCACGCCGATGCACTGATCAAATATACCCTGTCTTTCATTGAATTAAGCCAAATGGAGCCGGTGGTTGCTCCTTTTCTGACCAACCCAACATAAAAACCTGGTTGAAAATCTGAGTGCTGGGGCACGATGAGTGCCGGACAGGCGAGGGGTAAAGAGGTGTCTTAGAGAGGTAATAGCTGTGTATTGATTATTGCCTGGGGCTGCTGCGCTCGGCCTTTTCAACTCCGCGCTGAAAAACCGACCGGATGTCGGCCGCCAAGGCGGCCTCGAGCGGTCGGTAAGCGTTTTCACCGCTCCG
>CBFCWR010000024.1:0-15936 GCA_965601575.1 uncultured Desulfofustis sp.
ACCTTGTTATGGCAGACCATGCAGCCGATATTCAGACTTTCAATGGTTTCCTCCAATTCTTCGGCTTTTTCATCATCACCGTCACGGTAGGCCTGCTGCCAACCGCGGATGGTGGCGACGATCTCCCGGGCGACATCATCGGTGGCCTCGTCGAGTTGGGGAAGGTGACATTTGGCACACATCATCAAGTGCTCCACGGTAATGTCATCATCGCTTTCGACTCCTGAATAAGGAAATCGTTTGAGTCCTTTTTCAATCGTCGTAATGATAGTCGGTGCAGTCCTTGGGGTGCCAAGCATAGAGCGGGCGTGCAGCGATTCTTCCCACTCGTCGTAAATCTCCTCATGACAGTCCGCACATCTGCTTGAATCATACCGTTCGACCAGTTCAGCAATGGTGGTTGCCTTGGGTGGTGGTTCCGGCTTGGGCCCCCCGGCACCCGAGGCGTTAAAGGCCAGCATTATACAGCTGGCACAACAGATCAGCCCGAAAATAAAAGCTCTTTTCATGGTTCCTCCTTGGTTGAGTATTAACGGGTTGAATAGAGAAAAATAATCGGGGCGGCCAAGGATAGAGAGTAAATCCCAGGCCGCATGTATGGGCGCCAGGTGAGAATCAACTTTGTGGGCGATAAAATAGGCAGCAAAGCAACTCCAAGTAGTAGCGTGTGTGCGAAACACAAAACCTACCGTTTTGCCTACCGTAAGCGCGACGTAAAGTCAATTGCTACAATGTAACACAAAAACGATTAACAATTTGTTATTACAGGCAATGTAGTTCGGTTAAAAAAATGGTGAGCAGCAAGATAGATGAATTCCGGATCCATGGCACCGGTAACCTCACGGATAGAGTGCATTGCCCAGGTCGGAACGCCAACGTCGACTCCTTCAACACCGAGTTCAGCGCTGGTCAGGGGACCGATGGTCGAGCCGCACGCCATGTCGCTTCTCATGATGAAGTCCTGAGTCTCTACGCCGATTTCAGAGCAGAGCAATTTGAATATCGCGCCACTGCGTGAGTTAGAGCAGTAACGCTGGGCGCTGTTTATTTTGATCACAGGGCCCTTGTTCAATACGATCTGGTGATCGCTGTCGCTCTTGTCGGGGAAATTGGGATGACTCGCGTGGGCGTTGTCAAAGGAAATGAAAAACGAATGATTCAGGGCGATGGCTTTATCTTCAACGTTTTTGCATATCCTCGACAGAACCGAATCGGCAAAATTACTCAAAGCACCACTGCTGCTGGTTGAGCCAATTTCTTCGTGGTTGGTGAATATGAGCATGCAGTTGGAAGGGCCCTCCCTGTTCAGCAGTGCCTGGAGTGCGATGAAGCAACTCAGCAGATTGTCGAGCCTCGGCCCGCAGATGAACTTGTGGTCAAGTCCAAAATAGCGAGGAGGCGAACAGTCGTAGCAGAAAAGGTCATAGCCGAGAACCGAGCTGGCGGCAAGGTCCTTATTGGTTGTGTTGAGGCGCTCGAGCAGCAGAGCGTGCCACTGGTCTTCCGAGGAGACACTCTGGGCTAATATGGGACAGATATCGCTCTGGGCATTTATCTCTTTGCCCTCATTGGCTTTCCTGTCCAGATGGATGGCGAGGCTTGGTATGTAGAGAACCGGCTCCTGAAAATCGATGAGGCAGGAACAGGCCGCACCGGTCTCGGTCAGAACGGTCACTCTACCGGCCAATGAGAGTTCCCTGTCGAACCAGGTGTTGAGCAGTACACCGCCATATTTCTCAACGCTGAACTGGAAATAAGGGGACATTGGTGAGCGAGGATGGGGCTTGAGTTGAAGACTGGGACTGTCGGTATGGGCGCCGGCAATTCTGAATCCTGACTGGCTGAAGTTGCCCTCGCCGGTGGTGAAGGCAATCACCGATCCGTTTCTGACAACCACATATTTCCCTGTCTGGTCGATCTGCCACTTCTCATTTTCACTGAGGACGGTATAACCGGCGTTCTTAAGAATTCGGAGAATGTGAGCGGCGGCGTGGAATGGGGTCGGGGTTGAGCCAATAAACTCAAAAAGCGCTTCGCCTGAGAACTTATTAGTCATAGCGTCCTGAATAATTATGATTCAATGGGAAGAGACGCATACCGTGCTCCTCACAAGGGTCAAAACCGCTATTGGTATTTGACCTTCAAGTCATAGAGCGTATCAAGGTAGAAATCGCGCATTTGCAATTGTATGCGGCTCGACTCTATTTCAATGATCAGATTATCAATCGCATCCTTGATGGCGATCCCGAATTTATTTCTTCCTTCGCGATTGGCCTGTTCGATGATGAGAATAGAATAAAAATTGACCACCATACGGGACATGGAATCCCTGCGGAACAAATAGAGCCTGCCTCCCATGGTGTTGAGGAAAAAACCTGCATAGGAATAAAGAGGCTCCTGACCTATTTCAAGATCGAAACGGGTTTTGAGGCATTCAGGCACCCTGGTAAGGTTGTAGAAATCGAACAGTGTCTGCTCGAATGTGGCTCGCTCTCGATCGAGGATGCCCTTTAGTACGAGAATGTTCTTTTTACCTATTATGCGGAAAAAGTGAGCGGTATTTTGAAGAATGGTAAATAAATCGTCGGTCTCGCCGCTGACAATAGGGGGGTTATCGACCAGTTTCTGGATAAGTTCAGGAAAATAGACCGAACTTGGCGAATCGAGCTGAAAATCCTTGATATATTGTCTGCTATCGAGGGTGTCGAAGAACGAATCAACATTATCAGCGAGTTCGCTGCAGGATAGATCCAGATCCCCACCGGCCCCGAAAGGGGGAACGCCTTGAACACCGCTGTCGCCTTCTCCGGGAAGTCCAGAGGTCGCTTGCTCTGTGGCGCCTGACCCGTCACCCATGCCGGAAGATTCGGCCTGGTTGAGTTCCGTGGTACCGGAGGATTCATCGCCATTACCGGAGGTTCCGGAAGAACCGGCAACTCCTGTGCTCTGCTGAGATTCAGAAGAGGAGCCGAGAGTATTGCGTAATCCAGTTATGGAATCAGGACTCAGGAAGAATACCAAGAGCAAGATTAAAATTACGATGGTCAGCAGGGCGATGACTATATAGGGGACTATCGAACCGGAGCCGCCAGGTTTTTCAAGTTGCTCTAAGCCGTGGTTTTCCATCAGGTCTGAGTGGGTAAATTATTGAAATAGTAGTATTCTGCCTTGTACTACTATACCGGGTCGCCACCCATAAGTCACGAGGGAAATGGTCCTCTTGAAGGGACCCAAAAGAATTAGATATCAAGCTCTTAGTACCATACGGGCAAGGATAACAAGGTTTGATTATGAATGACCGTTCACTGACCTTTTATGCTTGACGGCCTGGAGTGAAAACACTATTTTAAGCGACTGCTTTAGCGAACAAGCAGGCCTGTTCATGACCTGCCTTGAAGCCTTGAAACAAACAATTATTATCGGAGGATGAAAAATGACTGTATGCGTAGTTGGCCACTCGAGCCCGGATACTGATTCTGTAACTTCTGCCATAGCTTATGCAGCTCTTCTCAATGCCCAGGGAACTGACGCAAAAGCCTGTATGCAGTGCGAAGCTGATGGACTCAATCCCGAATCCAAGCTCGTATTGGACCGTTTCGGTCTGGCCGCACCGGAAGCAATTAATGATGCCGGCGGCAAGCAGCTAGCTCTTGTTGATTTCAGTGATATTGCCCAGGGCCCGGCTAATCTTGGTGATGGCGAAGTTGTTGCTATCGTCGACCATCATAAAATTGGCGATGTGACCACCAACAATCCTATCCTTTTTCGGGCTGAGCCGGTTGGCTGCACCGGTACCGTTCTCAACAAAATGTTCAAAGAAGCCGGTGTTGCAATTCCCAAAGATGTAGCAGGCGGGATGCTGTGTGCAATTCTTAGCGACACCGTGAATTTCAAGTCGCCCACCTGCACCGACGATGACAAAGCTGCAGTGGCGGAGCTCAAAGAAGTAGCCGGTGTCGCCGATACCGATCAACTCTTCATGGATATGCTCAAAGCAAAATCCGCGGTTGATGGTGTCCCCGCCAAAGATCTGCTTTTCCGCGACTACAAGGATTTTGATATGAAGGGCAACAAGGTCGGCGTTGGACAGCTTGAACTGGCTACCATAGATCAGGTAACCGACGTACGTGATGAGTTGGTGAAAGCAATGGAAGAGGTCAAAGCCGACGGACGCCATTCTGTACTGTTGATGCTCACTGACGTGGTTAAGGAAGGAACTGATCTGGTGGTTATTTCCGACGATCCAGCTCTGATCGAAAGCGCTTTCAACTCCAAGTTGGACGGCGGCTCGATGTGGATTGATGGAATGATGAGCCGCAAGAAGCAGACGGTGCCCAACCTGCAGGAGGCCTTCGGCTGCTAAGCATAAAACTGCCCCAAGAGCAATTCGAGGCCCGGTTCCGCTGGAACCGGGCCTTTTTTTTAGGTTGGGTTATTGGCTGCGTCTTGCCGCTATGCGTTTTTTTGCATCCCTGATAATGAGATCGATTTGGGGATCGGTCCTCCCGGTGCTGGTTAGGGGAAGAAAACGGTTCTCATAGGTACTGGCTTCGTTCTTGTTATCTCCAGATTTTATTTTTTTCTCAAGACCGTCTATCTGTTCGATTAATTCGTTGCGTTGCTCTTTCAGCTGCCTGCTTTTTTCATCTTTGGAGCGTACATCCCTTGGGTTAGTCTGCAGTCGATGCAATCGCAGATCGATAGATTTAACACGTTTTCTCAATTTCAGGAGTTCGTTGGCGGGACTTATTCCCAGGGGATTGCCATTCCAGTTCACCGACATAACACCTTGATAGCGTCCTCTATTAGCTGTTTGGGTTACCAGAGCGGTACCAGAAAGAAACGGGGGAATATTATCCTTGGAGTTATCTGCGGCTATGGCGACGTCTACATGAGGAGATTGCTCGATGAGCGTAACGGTATCTGCTAACGGCATGGCACTGAGCAGGACGATAAGATCGGTAACCTGGGCGAGCGCAGGCAGGAGTTCGGCAATAACCTCAGCGCCATCCTTGATTATAAAATCACCTGAGTGTGAAGGTCCGGTGATACCGACAATGGCAACCGATAGACCGTCGAATGTTTTGGAGATATAAGGTGGAAAAACAGGTGTGCCATCGTTGCGGTATAAATTGGCCGAGACCCACGGCAGTCCACGATTTTCTGTTTCCTGCAGAAAATCTAGTCCTCCGGAAAGATCATTGACACCCACGGCGACTGCATCGAGCTCAAGCAGTGAATATATCTCAGCGACAGCAGTGGCATTAATGAATTCAGCACTTTCAGGAGAGTAGTGGCCTTTTCTAGGAAAAAGTGGATTGCCAGCGTCGACACCAATGACTCGCCCTCCGTTGTTTTTCCGGATGTTACCCAGTGAGTTGGCTTTTTCGGACAGACCGCCCACACGTCTTGACCCTCAACCGCAAGGCTCGAGTTCTCCATTGACGTTGGCTGAAAAAAGAAGTGTGAAATTGACTCCCTCGTCAGTATCGGCTGCAGCAGGGGCATGAAAAATGCTGAGCCCGCACATCAGTGTGAACAGAAGATATAACTTGTGTCTCATTTCTTTTTATTTCGCAAAATTTCGCGCCATTTATCCAGTCGGTCTTTGACAACCGCTTCATAACCGCGATTCACCGGAAAATAAAATTTCTTTCCGGCAAGCTCTTCGGGAAGGTGATCCTGGTCCACGAGTCCTTCTGGTGAGTCATGCGCATATTCGTAGCCTTTGCCGTAACCAAGATCTTTCATAAGCCGGGTCGGGGCATTGCGAATATGTAAGGGTACTGGTAACGATCCTGTTTGTCGTATGAGCCCCCGCACAGACTTGGAGGCTGTGTACACACTATTGCTTTTAGGCGCCGTGGCCAGATAGGTCACAACCTGTGCGAGTGCCAGTTCACCTTCCGGTGAGCCAAGCATATGATAGGCGTCTCGACCTGCCACAGCTTGTACCAATGCGTGTGGATCGGCAATGCCAATATCTTCAGAGGCAAAACGGATGAGCCTGCGGGCGATATAGAGTGGTTCTTCACCACCTTCGATCATCCTGTAGTACCAGTAAAGCGAACCATCCGGATCGGAGTCTCTGAGGCTTTTGTGAAGGGCGGAGATGAGGTTGAAATGTTCCTCTCCGTCTTTGTCGTAGCGAAGCGTTCTTGTCTGGCTCGCTTCCTCGATATCAGCAAGAGTAATCAGCGCGTCGGGACTGTCTTTTGCGAGACGCTGCTGAGCGAGTTTGGCCGCAAGTTCGAGAATGTTGAGCGCACTGCGAGCATCACCGTCGGCCGCTTCTATTAAAAGTTTACCGGCAAGTTCTTCCAGATGCAGTTCATGGGATCCCAGTCCTCTTTCTGAATCGTTGAGCGCCTGTTGGATAATCTGAGCCAATGTTTCTGGGGACAAGGGCTCGAGTACGAGCACTCTGCAGCGGGAAAGCAGCGGGGCGATAACCTGAAATGACGGGTTTTCAGTGGTCGCCCCGATAAGCGTGAGAAGCCCGCTTTCAACATGCGGCAGGAAGGCATCCTGCTGGCTTTTGTTGAAGCGATGTATTTCATCGACGAAAAGAATCGTTTTCAGCTGATCATTATTCTGTCTCGCCTTGGCGATTTCGACTATCTGGCGGACTTCTTTGACACCTGAAAGTACCGCTGAAAAAAAAACGAAATCGGCCTCAGTTGCTGCCGAGATGATCTTTGCCAGACTGGTCTTTCCTGATCCGGGTGGTCCCCAGAGGATAAGAGAAGGCAGCGCATCCCCCTGAAGCAGCTGTCGAAGAATACGGCCTTCTCCAACCAGCTTTTCCTGGCCGTAGAAGCGGTCCAGTGTATCAGGTCGCATGCGATCGGCGAGCGGGGCCTTAAGCTCAGACATGGGTGGCAGCAATCGGAGAACAGAATTGGAAGAGGACTATCGTCATATATTCATTTGATTTAATATTGATCAGAATATACCCTGAACGATACAAAGGAAAGCGATTTTCATTAGCTATGGTTACACGGGACACCTCCGAAAAAGACGACCGCACCAAATTTGAAACTTTACTTCCGGTCTATCAGTGGGGAAGAAGGTTGCTCAGGGCTGAAAGCGAAGAGCAGATTTGTCATGTGGTTGGTGATGCGCTTCATGAACAGCTCGGAGCCGCTTCCTTGTCGGTGATGCTCATGGATGAAGAGCGCACTGCCCTTAAGATAGTCGCTTCCCGAGGCTTACCGGAGCAGGTTATAGAGCAGTCCCGGATCGAACCGGGTGAGCGTATTTCCGGCAGGGTCTTTCAGTCGCAGGAGCCTCTGGTCATAAACCGAGATGAGCATACGTCCGAAGAGATCGGGGCGCTGTTGAGTAGAATCGAGTTGTCCGCTTCAATTTCTTTTCCGCTGGTCAGCAAAAATGATTCCATCGGTGTTATTAATCTCAGCCATCGTGACGATCAGAAACGGTTTTCACTCTCAGATTTAGAGCTGGTATCGATTATTGCCCAGCTGGCGGTGACGGCAATAGAGAATCTTAGGCTATCCAGGCAAATGACGGAAAATGCCAGGATACGCACCTTGTTTGAACAATATGTTTCACCTGAGGTTGCGCGGATGTTGCTGGATCAAGGAGATGCTGCAGTGGAGCTTGGCAAGATAAAGACGCTCACGGTGCTCTTCGCAGATATCAGGAACTATACATTGCTTGTTCAGAATCTATCGCTTTCAGAATTACGCGAATTTCTCGATGCATTTTTCGAGATGTTCACACGAGTGGTGTACGAGAATAAGGGAACTTTGGATAAATTCATGGGGGATGGGGCGCTGGTTATTTTCGGTGCTCCTTTCGAACATGACAATCCTGCGGGGGCTGCGGTGAACACAAGCAAAAAGATCATGACGCGTTTCCGCTCACTGAGACAACTGTTCGAACAACGCAACGAGCTCTTCAGCGAAATAGGCCTCGGCATCGGGATCAGCAGTGGTGAGATGTTCATCGGTAACCTTGGATCCAGCGAGCGATTCGATTATACCGTGGTTGGGCCCGACGTCAATATAGCCCAGCGCCTGGCCTCCAGTACCGAGGGCGACAGAGTACTATGCACCGATGTGGTTATCAAGGCATGCGAGAACCTTGCCTCGCCATTGCCTGCTGAAACAATGCAGTTGAAAGGTTTCGTCGAACCTGTCTCTGTTTTTGAGATAAAACTGGATGAATGACTGGGAGAAATCCCAAATTATCCGCAGCGATACCGAGTACGCTCGAAAGTGATGACGTCGTCACGGTGCAATTGTCTCCCTCTCCTGAGTTCCACCTCACCGTTGACTTCAACTTCCCCCTCGAGAATCATGAATTTGGCCTCCAGTCCGTCTTGGACAATGTCGGCAAGTTTCAGAAATTGGCCGAGCTTGATGGGATAGTTCCGTATTCTAATTGTTTTTGCTGACATGATTTAAAAGGGACCAGATAATCAATCTTCTCAGATTCACGCTTATATCTTTTTTGTACACCGAGCCTTTTGCAAAACTAAGATTTTCGTTCAAAATCAAGGCATGCGAGAAATTTTACCACAGGCATATAGTTGATATTCCGAGGATAAAATTTCGAGCATAACGCAGAGTTTGGGCGAAAAGATCGTTTTGCAAATGGCTCCACCAATAAAAGTATGTTCCTTGTCCTCTGTCAAATTATATAGTACAGTGAGTGGCAATTTGATTTTCATCAAAATTCAAACTAGTTATACAGTTAACTGTGTAAATCCAAAACGTTCCAGGAGGATTGATATGACCGCCCCCATGCTGAGAAATTCTATCGTGTATCTATTCGCGGGATTGTTTCTGCTGATAATCTCAGGTTGCGCTTCCCAGAATAAACCGGTTGATGCGGGAGGCGGCGTCGGTCCGCTGCCAAGTCCGGTCGCAAACTATGAAGATATCAAAGTACCGCCTGAGATGAAACTCGATACCAAAAAGACACTGACGATCAACACGGAATCATTTCATGGCGGCGTGCTCATTTTCAGCGGCTACGTTGAGGTGCAGTCGCTTAAAGATTACATGGTGAAATCGATGAAGAACGATCAGTGGCGGCATGTGGGCGAGGCCTCTTATAACAACGTTCTGCTCGCCTTCACCAAGCCGAACAAAACTGCCATCCTGGTACTTCAAGGCGGCGGACTTGGAAAAATCGGGAAAACCAAAATGGAAATGTATGTGACGGTTGATGCTGCTGCAGGTAAGCAGCTCAACCCTTTCGGTGAGCCGGTCAATAACTGATTGCTGATTACAGGCCACGTCCAAGGCGATTCCAGTTCAAGGAAAAGCCTTGGGCGGGCCATCTTATCCTCTCTCCCTGTATCTCCCTGAATTCTCTGTGTCAGCGGGCCATACGGCCCCTTAATTTGGTGACTATGTCGTTAAGCTCTTGGAGCCCAAGCAGATGGAGTACGGCAATATAGCTCGTTGATGAAAGCAAGATCAATAAGAGCAGAAACGTGATTTGCTGCAAAATCGTGCCATGAAACTGAGCTGAAAAGAGCTTGTAGAAAAAGAGTAACACGACGGTCATCACCCCGGCAGACGAGGCAATCTTGCCCAATCCAGCCATCAGAGCCCTGAGAGGAAAACCCTCGATCCTGCGATAAAGCACCACCATTAGAAAAAGAAAATTGATGATCATTACCACCGAGGTGGAAAGAGCTATAGCCCGGTGCTGGAAATAATCGATGGTGCTGATGATGATCACCACATTGAAGCCAATGGCGAGAAAGCTTGCGATAACCGGGTAACGGGTCGCGTTGATGGCATAATATACCGGCACGATGACTTTGTTGGCCGAATAGGCAAACAATCCTATTCCATAGAGAGACAAGGCAATGGCAGTGGCCTGCGTATCTGCGGCAGTAAATGCGCCACGCTCAAAAATGAGCCTGATTATGGGCTCAGCCAGAACTATCAGACCGATAGTAGCTGGTACCGTGAGGCAGAAGACCATGGTCAGTGATGACACGAAGGTAGTGCGCATCTGGTCCAGGTTGTTGGTAGATGCCTGACGCGCCAACACCGGAAGCGCGGCAATCGATATGGCAACCCCGAACAGGCCGATGGGTAGTTGAACGAGACGAAAAGCATAATTGAGCCAGGAGACTGACCCCTCGACGCAGGAAGAAGCGAAATTGGTGTTTATGAAGATGTTGATCTGGGTGGCAGATAAGCCGATGGTTGCAGGAATCATCAGTTTCAGGACACGCCGCAGTCCGGGGTCAGATAAGTGCAGTACCGGGGTGAACTTGAACCCAACTTTCTTCAGCACGGGCAACTGTACACCCAGCTGCAGAAATCCGCCGATGAGTGTACCGAAAGCCATGCCGACAATGGCGGGGTGACCGTATTTCGGCAATATAAAGGCAAGCGCTGTCCCCCCAACTATCGAGCCCAGGTTGAAAAAACTCGAGGCCAGGGACGGGATAAAAAAGCGGTTCTTGGTGTTGAGTATTCCCATGACCACGGCAGCAAGGGAAATGAACAGCAGAAACGGCATCATGATGACGGTCATGGTTGACGTCAGTTCGGCTTTACCTTCTATCGAGGAAAAATCAGGTGCCAGCAGAGCGACGATCCGGTCGGAAAAAAGCATTCCCAGCAGGGTGATAAGAGAAATGGCGACGACAAAGAAACAGAGCACATTGGAGGCCAGCCGCCAGGTATCTTCCCGGCTTCTGTTTGCATCATAATCTGAGAAGACGGAGACGAACGCAGCAGAAAGAGCTCCTTCTCCGAATAGATCCCGCAGCAGGTTGGGTATGCGGAAAGCGACGACAAAGGAGTCGTAGGCGTAGCCTGCACCAAAAAGACCGGCGAAGACCTGTTCACGGATGAGCCCCAGCAGTCTGCTGCACATGACCGCGACTGAAACGGTTGCCGCCGATTTGGCAACTCCGGTTGAAGGGGGGGAGGTTTTACTCACCTTGCCAACTGTTTTGAAGTTTTCTGCTGCAAAAGTTGTGAACTGTTTTAATCCATCTCTCAAGACGCGAATGTAACATCTGCTGATTGAAATCATCAAATGAAATCATCATTTAAGCTCAACCATTCAATAATTGTGCATCCCTGCTCAATGTTGCTTGACTTTCTGAGTGATGAATTGAATATATGGTGTGGTTAAATAGTCGAGGGCCCGTTCAATTATCCAATTCAAGGTTGATTGGATCAGAGAAATTTTTCTTGAAATTGAGGAGACACAGATGCAGGACACGGCAATGGTCAGAAATATCGCAGTAATAGGTCACGGGAATAGCGGAAAAACTTCTTTGGTTGAGGCCATGCTCTACACTGCAGGTAAAATTAATCGCCTTGGCAAGGTCGATGAAGGCAATACTTCACTCGATTATGACGACGAAGAGATAAAGCGACAGATTACCATCAGCTCTTCGTTTTCCAATTATTCTTGGAAGAAAAATGAGGTGTACGTAATCGATACTCCCGGTGATGATTCCTTTTTCAACGAGGCTATTTCAGCCGCTCACGTGTGCGATGCTGCCGTGTTCGTCATCGGCGCGGTACTTGGCGTTAAGGGCCAGACCAAAAAATTTGCTGATTTAATTGCTGAAAACAGCCTTCCGGCAATGATCGTCATCACCAAAATGGATCGTGAACGGGCCGATTTCCATAAGACATTTGATCAGATAAAAGAATCTCTGCCGGTGACTCCGGCTATTGTCCATCTACCGATCGGTAAAGAAGAATCATTTAGTGGAATTGTCGATCTTGTCACCAACAAAGCCTATGAGTTTCAAGGCGATGGCAAAGGCGGGGTGAAAGAAATCGCGATCCCTTCAGATCTAGAAGATGAAGTCGCATCAGCCCGAGAGGCACTGATGGAAAGCATTGCCGAAACCGATGAAGAATTGATCGACAAATTCCTCGAAGACGGCGAACTCACTGAAGAGGACCTGGCAGCTGGATTGAAGAAGGCGGTGGTAGAAGGGGAGGTTACCCCGGTCAGTGTAACCTGTGCAACCAAGAACAACGGAACAAGTGTTATTCTCGATGCAATAAATAGTTATATGCCTTCTCCGGCCGATGTGCCGCCGCGTCGAGGGGTAAATCCAAACAACGATGAAGAGGTTGTCTGCCAGCCGTCGGCTGATGCTCCTTTTACCGGTTTCGTTTTCAAAACCATGGCCGATCCATATTCGGGAAGGCTAACCCTTTTTCGAGTCTTTTCAGGCACCCTTTCCGATGAATCCTTCTACAATGTGAACAAGAAGACCGCTGAGCGGTTTGGCAGTCTCTTCCTCATAGAAGGTAAAGAGCAACGTCAAGTGAGCAGTGTCGGGCCTGGCGCCATCGTGGCCGTTGCCAAGTTGAAGGAAACAACCACCGGGGACACGCTGAGTACCCAGGATAATCCTGTGGTGCTCGAGGCACCTGAACCGCTTTCGCCGGTAATAACATATGCCGTTTCAGGCAAGAAGGGGGATGAGGAGAAGCTTTTTTCCTCCTTGAGCCGCATGCTCGACGAAGATCTCAGCCTGAAAATGTCACGTGAACAGCAGACGGGGGAAACCCTGGTCTCGGGAATGAGCCAGGTCCATCTCGAAGTGGTCGGTTCAATAATCAAACGGAAATTCGGGGTTGAGATGGAACTTAATCTCCCGAAAATTCCGTACATGGAAACCATCAGAGGAACCGCCAAAGCCCAGGGCCGGCACAAGAAGCAGAGTGGTGGACGTGGTCAATTCGGTGATTGCTGGATTGAAATAGCGCCTATTCCCGGCGAAAAATTCGAATTTGTCGACAAGATTGTCGGTGGTGTGATTCCCCAACAATATCGACCTGCAGTGGAGAAAGGCATACAGGAGGCAATGGAAAGGGGCGTCTTGGCCGGCTATCCCGTAACCGATGTCAGGGTTATGCTCTACGATGGCTCCTATCACACCGTTGACAGCTCCGAGATGGCATTTAAAATCGCCGGTTCTTTAGCATTCAAGCAGGCGGCCCCGGCGGCTGGGCTGGTCCTGCTCGAACCGATCATGGAGATGGTCGTCACCGTTGGCAAGGACAGTGTTGGCGATATTATGGGTGATCTGAACAGCAGGCGGGGACGCGTACTGGGTATGGATTCAGGTCCCAAGGGTGAAGTGGTGACTGCCCAGGTACCCATGGCTGAAATCCAGACGTACGCCAACGACTTGACCTCGATGACCGGCGGGCTCGGTTCCTTCACGCTGAGTTTTTCCCACTACGAGGAAGTACCGGCCCAGATAACCGAGAAGATCGTTGCGGAACGGTCAGCGGATAAATAAGCATCCTCGGTAGGAGATATGGGTCCATTCAGTTTTGCCGTGATCACCATGAGCGACAGCGGCGCTCAGGGGCTCAGGCAGGATACCAGTGGTGAGGCGCTTAAAAATCTGCTCACCGGTCAAGGTTATGAACACTGCTACTATAAAGTCGTACCGGATCGGGTTGAATCCATTGTCGAATCGGTTCTGGAGGCGATTGAAATCGCAGGAGCTGATCTGGTGCTTACCACCGGCGGTACCGGGGTGTCGCCGACTGATGTTACTCCCGAAGCCATGAACCTGGTGTTTGATAAGGAAGTACCCGGGATGGCTGAAGCGATGCGCGCTGCGAGTATGGCAATAACGCCCAAGGCAGTGATTTCAAGGGGCAGGGCGGGTATCAGGAAACAAAGCCTGATAATCAATCTGCCAGGCAGCCGCAAAGGAGCGCTGGAAAACATTGAAGTACTGCTGCCTGCGCTGGACCATGCAATTGAGAAAATCAAGGGCAGTACCGAGGACTGTGCTGAGAGCTGATCAGTATCAGTAAGGATGAATAAAAAAGGGGGCTTCGATATACCGGAGCCCCCTTTTTTATGTGACGCTCAGTAGTTAAATGAATTCGACCCGGGCTTTATCTTCCGCTTCAGTTTGTACTTCTCCAATCAGATAGGGTGTCTCCCCAAGGGCAGAAAACTGCAGCATGATATCATTGACGTCTTTTTCTTCAACAATGACCATGAATCCGATTCCCATGTTGAAGGTCCTGTACATTTCGGTATCAGGGATTCCGCCGTTAGCAGCCAGATAAGGGAATACCGGAGGAACAAGAAATGAGTTTTTGTCGATAATCGCCCGGCAGCCATTGGGCAATACCCGGGGGATATTGTCGTAAAACCCGCCGCCGGTATTGTGCACCATGCCGTTTATCTTGTAGTTCTTGAGCACATTAAGAATCGGCTGAACGTATATTCGAGTCGGCTTGAGCAGCTCCTCGCCGAGCTCGAGGCCGAACTCCTCAACGTGATCGGCAACATCGAGACCCAGATCATTGAAACAGATTTTACGGACAAGTGAGAATCCATTGGCATGAAGTCCGTTGGAACCGAGACCGATTATCTTGTTTCCCACCCGGATGTCTGAACCGTCAATGATGTCGTCGCGGTCTACGATGCCGGTCACGAATCCAGCAATATCGTAATCTCCTTCTCGGTACAAGCCGGGCATTTCAGCTGTTTCCCCGCCGACCAGCGAACAGTTTGCCATTTTGCATCCTTCGGCAATGCCGGTGACAATCTGGCTGGCCACCTCGAGCTCCAGTTTGCCGACAGCCAGATAGTCTAAAAAGAATAATGGCTTGGCGCCGCTGACAATTATATCATTGGCACACATGGCGACCAGGTCGATGCCTATGGTGTCATGCTTGCCGCACGACTTGGCAACTGCCAGCTTGGTGCCGACGCCATCGGTCGCGGAGACCAGGACAGGATTTTCATACTTATCCTTGTCGATGGAAAAGAGACTGGAAAAACCACCTATCTCGTTGAGCACGCCTCGCTGATGGGTCTCGGCAATGACATGCTTAATTTTTTTGACAAAAGCGTTGCCTTTGTCAATATCTACGCCGGCTTCCTGGTATTTAGAGCGTGTGGATTCTGTCATCAACTAGCTGTGTAAATGTGGATTGCCAAAAGATCTGGGCCGCGATACTTTAGATCTCATCACTTCCGAGTGCCTGCTCAGATTCTATTGTACGGCAGCCGCAGTGATCGATCAATTAACTTTCACCGAATTTTGTAAATATAATAGCAGCTTTGATAAGTTCAACAAAATCTTCTACCAGCCGCGATAAAACAATATGAAATTACTTCTCCTCGTAGTGGGCATGGTACTCATAGTTGAAGGCCTTCCCTATGCAGCCGCTCCCGAGAAAATGCGGGAATGGTTGCTGAAGCTGAGCGAAGTCCCTCCCTCAACTCTTCGCATGATTGGTCTGTTTTCTCTCACCAGCGGGCTGGTGCTCTGCTGGCTCGTGCAAAAAAGTCCTTTTTTCAGCTGATACGGTGTGGGCTGATCAGATACACTGAGCCTTGAATCCATTCTCCGCGTTCTTTGCGTAAATCGAGCTTGGTCATAGCGATGATGTGCCATCCGGTTTGACCTGCCACGGTCTGTATATATGCAGAGCTGTGGGCAAAACGGCCACTATGCCGGAGAACGGGATGCAGAACCTCCTCCGGGTAGTCTTCCACGGAGAAAAGGAAATGACCGCCCGCAACTAGAACCGGCAGCAATCTTCTGAGCAGTTCCTCGAGACTGCCCAAATAGGGGAGCACATCGGCACTGACCGCGAGGTCATAGGAAGCTCCGGGGCAGTTGATGAGATAATCGATGATTTCAGCATTGTGGAGGGAGTCATAGAGATCTTTATGGCGCGCAGCTTCGAGCATCTTCGCTGAAATATCAACGCCGGTCATCGACCGGCACAAGGGGGAGAATTTCTGGCCCACAAGACCGGTCCCGCAGCCCAGATCGAGGGCGTGCTCCGGTTTGTGGTCTGGCACTTGCTGGCCATAAAAATCGTAAAGTCTCGACGGCAGATCGTAGCCGAGCTTGGCAGTCAAACTCTGCTCATAGTGTTCGGCAAATTCGTCAAATACCTCTTGCACATACGA
>CBFCWR010000025.1:0-15884 GCA_965601575.1 uncultured Desulfofustis sp.
CCCGGCTGAGTCCATAGCCCCCCGACAATTTGTCCATGATTCCCCGCAGCCGCCATAGAAAATTATACCTGAACCAGCCATTGGGGCCGCCCAGCGCACATACCGATTGAAAGACGGTGTCCTGGGTTGCCTGGTTCTTATAGTCGACTATGCGGATGTCCCGCAGCACCGCGCCGGCGGGATCGTCGAAATCTTTGATATCGCACGCTTTCTGGCTGCTGCTGTCGCACCAGCGGCTGACAATCTGATTCTGCTCCAGTTCGTGTTCGGCGTGGGCGACACTGTCCGTGTAGGATAGTGGTTCGATTGCCGGGAAAAACAGACGGGCATTGTCATTTTCCTTGACCGTTTCACTTTTCAGTCCTTCCACCAGCGAGGAGGCAACCCGATATGGCACTGAGGTGAAAAGGATCAGCCAGTAGGAGGAGATCTTTGGAGAGAGGACGGGCACCGGAATTAAAAAGCGGCGCAGCCCCATCACCTTGGCCGCCTCGGTGATCATATCGTGGAAGGTGATCTCCCCGGAGCCGATATCGACGATCAGATTATCCTCCGTGGGCAGTTCGATGGCCTGTTCGAGGTAGGCCAGCACATCCTCGATGCCAATTGCTTCGGTTTTAGTGCGGACCCAGCGGGGAGTGAGCATGAAAGGCAGCTTGTGGCAGAGATTTCTGACTATTTCAAAACTCGCACTGCCGGAGCCGACGATTACCCCGGCCCTGAACCAGATAGTCGAGATCTTGCCGGGTTCGGCACTCAGGGTTTCCCCCGTTTCGATCCTGCTCAAGAGGTGCTTGCTGGCGCTCTTGCGGTTTCCCAGACCACCAAGGTAGACGATTCTTCTAACCCCGGCGGCGATGCAGGCCCGGCGAAAATTATCAGCGCTCTGGATGTCCAGTTTCTGGTAATCCTCATCGGAGCCCATCGAATGAATGAGATAAAAGGCGGTATCCACATCTTTTAGTGCCGGAGGCAAGGTCTCGGGTTCGAAAGTCGATCCCTCGACAATCTCGACCGAATCGGCAACCGAGGCCTGTACCTTTCTTTGGTTTCTGACAAACAATCGCAGCTTGTGGCGATCGCCGGAGAGCAGATGATGGGTGAGGCGCCTGCCTATGTAGCCTGTTGCCCCGGTGATCAGGACAAGGGGTTTTCTTTCTGGAGCCGACATCAGGCCATCTCCTACCTGAAATCGGGTTTGGTCGCCACCAGGTGGACGACGCTGATCCAGCGTTCTCTGAAGCCGCCCTCGCAGTAGGCCAGATAATAATTCCACAATCGTCTGAAGCGGTCGTCATAGCCTTCCAACTCCAGTCCATCGGTGGATCGTCCGAAGGCGATTCGCCAATCCTTTATGGTTCTCGCATAATCCATACCATAGTCTTCAAGCGCCCTTACTACCATATCGGTTTTATTGGCGATCAGGTCGAACATCACCTTGTTGGCCACCAGGCAGCCGCCAGGAAACACGTGCCGTTGGATGAAATCAACTCCCTTGAGATACTGGTCGTAAGCCTGGTCACAGATGGTAATGGCCTGGAGCAGCATTTTTCCGCTGCTTTTTAAAAGACTGCTGCATTTAGTGAAATACTCCGCCAGATATTCATGGCCGACGGCCTCGATCATCTCTATGCTGACCAGCTTGTCAAAGGTGCCGTCAAGATCCCGATAATCTTTCTTCAGCAAGGTGATCCTGTCCTCGAGCCCGGCTGCCTCGATCCTTTTCCTGGCCTCATCATACTGGGCATCGGATATCGTTGTGGTGGTTACCCTGCAGCCGTAGTTGGCGGCGGCATGGATAGCGAATCCCCCCCAGCCCGAGCCGATCTCGATAACGGAGTCGCCGGGCTTGAGTTCGAGTTTCCTGCAGATGATGTCGAGCTTGTGACCGGCGGCCTCTTCGAGATCACTCGTTTCATCCGCATAGATAGCGGAGGAATACATCATCCTGCTGTCGAGAAAGGTTGCGTAGAGGTCATTGCCCAGATCGTAGTGAGAAATGATGTTGCGCCTGGCGCCTGACTTGTTGTTTCGGTTGCGGCGATGCTGTATAAGCCGAAATGGTTGGAACAGCACACCAAATCGCTTCTCGAGCCGGTTGAGCACTTTTAGGTTGCGGGCAAAGACCTGGATCACCGCGACCAGGTCGTTGGTGTCCCAGTAACGGGCGATATAGGCCTCTCCCGCCCCGACGGAACCCCCCAGGATCATTTTCGAGTAGAAGCGCTGGTCATGGACGGTGACATGGGCAGACAGGTCTCCCGCGGTGCCGAAGGTTATCTCCTCATCTCCGTCATGGATCTTCAGTTGGCCGTGCTGTATATGGTTCATGAATCGTACGAACAACAATTTTGCCCAGCGATCGATCAATGATCCGCTGCTCTCACCGGTTTTGTCAGCAGTCGTGGTCAGACCATTCATATCTTCTCCTTTGCATAAGGCTGATAGGGAATGCCTTTGACGAATATTTTTAACGCCTGCCAGTAAATGGCTGCAACAATGTATGCCGTCATTACTGGGGTACGCAGTAAAAGCCTGCGGGCGGAGTTGCTGGTAAAAGGCTGGCGTTTCAGATTAAGGCCCGCTTCAAACACATGTCCTCGCTCGTCATGCACGCCTAGTGTAATGCTGATTTTGTCTTCGGGCGGCTGTACCTGCCAGCGATAGGTCTGGTCATGGCTCGGGTTAAACGGCGAGACCTTGAAATTTTTTGGGTTGACCAGTTCTGTGTTGTTGCCATTGAGCAGATGGGCATAGTGGTGCCGCTCGTTCCAGGGAATGTTCGAGACCTCGGCAAGCATATGGGAGGGCTCGTTGAGGTGGGTGAACCCGAAATAGAAGTTGACCGGACTGAAATAGAGCCCCAGCGTTCTGAGGTTCAGCAGGCCAAACACTTTGCCCGTCACCTCCCTGCCTGTGAGTCTTTTCATCTCGTCTTTGACGCACTCAGCCAGGGGGCGATCCGGATTGCCCAGGTAATCGGTGCGTCTGAAACGGCTCAAGGCCCATTGGTCTTTGGAGAACCAGCGTCCCAATCCCGGCTGTGTGTCTATCGAGTCGAGATCGAGATACCACATGAAAAACGGGTACCTGAACCCATGTTCCTTGGGCAGAAAGCGCTTGTGCATGACAAAGCCGGAGTAGAGAGCCGATTCCATCACTTGCCCTCCAGCATCGAGCAGACGCGCAACCCGCTGCGCACCCCGTCTTCATGGAATCCATTGTGCCAGTACGCTCCGCAAAAGTGTATCCGATCAACGCCGGAGATCTTCTGCCACTCGTTCTGGGCCTCAATCATGGCCACGTTATAGACCGGATGGCTGTAGTGAAATTGGGCGATGGTTTTTCGGGGATCGATATCCTGGTTCAGGGTTACCAGGTACGTGTGTTTTTTCTGCAGTCGTTGCAGGATATTCATGTTGTACGTCAGTGTACTCTCGGCTGATCCACGCTCGGTGATCAGGTAGTTCCAGCTGGCCCAGGCGCCCTCTCGCCGGGGCAAGTGAGTAGTGTCGGTGTGCAAGATCACGCGATTGTCGGAGAACTGAAACTGAGCCAGCACCCTTTTTTCATCCTCGTGTGGCTGCTCCAGCAGGGAAAGTGCCTGATCGCCGTGGCAGGCGAACACGACCTCGTCGAACTGGTGGTTCTCATTTCCGGCTCTGACCACCACGCCAGTTTCGGTGCGCGCCACCCCGGAGACCTTGCTGTTCAGCCTGATGTGCTGCTTAAAGCCGGCGGTCAGCGGCTTGATATATGAACTGGAGCCGCCCTTTATGGTGTACCACTGCGGCCGGTTGGTGAGATCCAGAAGACCGTGATTCTTGAAAAAGCGGACAAAAAAGTGGAGAGGAAAATCGAGACAGTCTTCTGTCCCCATGGACCAGATGGCAGCGATCATTGGCAGCAGATAATTGTCCTTGAACAGCGGTGAATATTTGGAGCGCTGCAGATATTCTCCAATGGTGGTCTCACCATCGGCTTCAGTGATGGTGCGCACCTGCTTGTTGAACCGCGTTATGTCGAGCAGCATCCGATAAAATTGCGGCCGCAACAGATTGGTCCGCTGGGCGAACAAACCGTTCAGCGAACTGCCGTTGTATTCCAGGTCGAGGGTGTCGTTGCGCACTGAGAAACTCATTTCGGTGGGCTGGTAGCCGACCCCGATCTCCTCCATGAGTTTGATGAAGTTCGGATAGGTGCGATCGTTGAAGACGATGAAGCCGGTATCGATGGCGGCCTGCTCGCCCTCAAAATCGGTGTCCACCGTGTGGGTGTGACCGCCGATGTAGTCTTCAGACTCGAACATGGTGATCTCAGCGCCCGCTTTGGTAAGATAATAGCCGCAGGTCAACCCGGCAATACCAGACCCGATTATGGCGATGCGCTTACCCATTATTTTTCACCATCCGTTGTGATATTCTCATCCACAATGATTCCGGGACAAGAGATAATGCTTTCAATAGATAGGTAAATCGTTTGGGGAAATGAATTTCGAGCTGACGCTTGTCGATGCCGCGGCGGATCCTCCGGGAGGCATCTTCAACGCTGAGACGAAAGGGCATGGAAAAATCATTTCTGTCGGTCAGCGGCGTCTTGACGAATCCGGGACACACCAGACTCACATCTATCTGCTCCTGGTAGAGATCGATGCGCAATGTCTTTATCATGTATTCAATGGCGGCCTTGGAGGCGCCGTATGCTTCAGCCCGGGAAAGCGGCACGTATGCCGCAGATGACCCCACCCCGACGAGATGCGGTCTCTCGCCCTGTCGCAGCAGGGGCAGCACACCTTCAATGCACACGGCCATGGATTCCACATTGGTGCGCATCACCCGGCTTACCAGGGCGCTGTCAAAATCAGGCAGATTGACATACTCGCACGATCCAGCGTTGAGGATGGCCAGGTCGATCGGCGTCATTGTCGCAAACCATTCAAGGGTCGCCTTCCGGTCCTCGAGATCGAGACTGACCGCCTGCATTCCCTCGGTGCTGAGCTCGTCAAGCGCCTCCTGATTACGTCCCAGGGCCCAGACCTGGTGACCATCACGATGATAGTCGAGCGCAAGCTGTCGCCCGATTCCTGAGGTTGCCCCGGTGATCAGAACTCTCATGATCCCAGTCTCCTGTTGATGGATCTGACGACCCGGCCGAGAATCGGCAGATGCTGATAGAGCATGGAGCCCAGATCGAAGTAATCGCGATGATACGATACTTTTCCGGAATCGGAGAAGCGCAGATATGACGCCCCAGGGACCGTGATAGGTTGACCACTCTTGAGCCGCGGATGGGCAAAATGCATGTCCCACTGAACATAGCCGCAATGCCCGATACTCGCCTCCTCATGAAAGTCGAAATTCACCGAGGTGACATTGGCGTAGAGTTTGGCAAAATAGTCGCGCAGATTGTCAATACCGTTGATTTCATGGGCGGGATCCACGAAACGTACGTCACTGGTATATATCTCTTCCAACCGATGCAGATTATCGCTCGACAGCGCATTGAAGACTTCCAGAAAATCCTTCATGGAGGTTCTCCTTAACGGCTCTATTTTTGGGCCGGCTTCACCAGCTGCTTCTGCAACGAACTGCTCAGTGGCTTGTTGGGGGAGAGCCAAATGCCAAAGTAGGCGGAGCTGAATTCGTCCGATTGGATGGCAACCAGCTGCTCAGCGTTCAGGCTCAGAGTGGTCAGCTCGCTCTCCGCATCATAGCATAAAGTGTATGAATCCCCTTTGTCAACCGGTCTGTAAGCATTGTGCAGCTCTTCCACGTGAGGTTTTAAGCGCTCCAGGTCTTCTTGCGGATACTGGCGTTCCAATACGAGGTTTGCGCCTTTGATAAGGTCTTCGGGTTTGAGTCCCACGGCGTATTCCAACTTGAGACACTTTGACACCTCGGTACTTAGGATTCGGTCATGGTCCACCTTTTGGGGTACATAAAGGTGGGCATCATACACCTTGATGAAGCCCATGTAGCGTGCATTGCCTTTGGCCACCAGGGTCATAGAGTCGACCAGGCCGACTGCAGCAGCCGGTAAAACGAACAGTGCAATGGTGATTACAGTGAAAAATAGTTTATAGCGTTGCATGATCAATCCTTTGAAAAAGCAATGGTTATATCGCCCAGATGAATGCCGAATTTGCTCATCGAGGCTCTGTTGATGACAACCCGGTCCGGTTGCAGAAACATCCAATCGTCGAAGAAGATTTTCCAGGTGGATCCATCGGTTTCAATATTCAAATGATATTGCCAGTGAAGGGCATTGCCGGAGGTAATCCCCTGGGCAGTTCCGACCACGTCATCAGCAGTACCGACGTAGGTACCCTCATCGGTTTTCCTGATGGTCCAGACTCTTTTACTTTCCTCTCCATCACTCCAGACAAAATCCTCGTCGAGTACCAGAGTGTTCGCATCGGGAAATGATCCGTCAATCGTCACTTTGAACTGACGCAGCAGTTTTCCACTACGATTCTGAACCACTCCCCATCCGGTCGTCTTTCCTTCAAAGTATGTGAAGATATCCAGCTCGGGCTTGTTTTCCGCATACTGCGAAACATCGACTTTGGAACAGCTGGCCATCAATGTAATTAAAATTATTCCCAGTAGAAATCTCATTTGAAACCTCTCATTTTTAAAACAAATAAGTAATCCAACCCTTGCTGAAGAAACTAAGCTGCCTTCTAACAGACACAATAGGGGCAAAAAGATTGGGTAATAGTAGTTAATACTATCAAAAAACAAAAAGAAGGCAAAAATGCCCACCCCTAGCCACACATTAAACAAACATCAGGGGATTGCCAGGAAACCTCCGGGCACCCCCTCAACCCGATTGACGGGTGGTTTTCCCAATTATTTCATGGGTTTAGGGTGATTTCTGCGGCTCAGGCATGATTGCGAAGTTTGAGCTCGATGGGGTGGGGATTCATGTAATGCTGGTGCAGTAAGTAAGGCTGCTGAAATTTCCTGATGTAATGATTGAGCAGGGTGATTGGCACGATGAGCGGCACAATGCCGTTTTTGAACTGATCGAGAACGGTCAGCATCTCCTGTTTTTCGTCGGCGCTGATCTGTTTTTTAAAATAGCCCATGATATGCTGCAACACGTTGACATGCTTTTTCACCGTTGGCTTTAGACGCATGGCCGCCATCAGCAATTCCTGGTAGCGCTCGATGAAGGCGTCGAGATCCAGGCTGCCCGCCTGGGCCATGAGCCGTCCCATTTCCCTGGTGTGTTTCTCACTGTGGGAAAGCAGCAGAAGCTTGTGGGCAGTGTGGAAATCGACGAGTTTCGCCGCGGTCGGGGAATCAGCCACCTCCCTCCAGCGCCGGTAAACGAAAATCTGCTCGATGAAGTTTTCACGGAGCAGGGGGTCATGGAGGCGTCCTTCCTCTTCGGTCGGTAAGAGGGGGAAATGATCCATGAAGGCGCGGGCGAATACGCCAACTCCGACCGCCTGGGGAACATTGTTCTTGTCGTAGACCTTGACGCGCATCATCCCCGATGAAGGTGACCGGTTTTTGAATATGAAGCCGCAGAGGTTCTCCTTTTCCAATTCGACAACCTTTTTTTGGGCCCAGGAGAGCATCTTGTCGGTATGATCGATACCGGTCTTGTTGGTTACCAGCCGTGGCGCCTCGATATCCCCGACCAACCGCATGGCTTCGCGCGGAATCGGCAGACCGCATTCCGCCTCAGGGCATACCGGAACGAAAGTGAGATACCTCCCGAGAGTTTCAGTGATGTAACGATCGTGTTTGTGACCGCCGTCGAACCTGACTTTGTTGCCGAGCAGGCAGGAACTGATGCCGATGGTAATTTTGCTATTGAAGTCTGACATTTGCATTACCCCCTTGGAGTCATAGTATACCCTGGAATGTTTTTGTCGATCTAAATATCCGCCCCAGCCGATGTCAGTGGCATGGAATTGCAGCGTTTTACTGGAAAACTCCGCTCAGTTGAGGAACCAGAAAGAAAATTAGCAGCCTCGCCTGCCCGTTATTATAATAGGCTCTATGACTGGATGGCCATAACAAAGCCATCTTCTCATCTATTTTGCCAAGGATTGTGGACATGACCATCCGTAGTCAATCGAGAATACTCAAAATTGCTCTTATCAGCGCGTTGAGCTGCGCGATGCTTTTGGGGTCGAGTCAGGTGATTTGCTCTGCAGAAGAGCAAGCCATGCAGACCGCATTGAAAAAGACCATTCTGTCTCTCGACAAGACCAGGAAGACAGTGTTTGAGCAATACTTTGTGACTGCCGGTGCACAAAATACGGCCGCTTCGAGGGACGAGGCCCTGCTTTTTATCGCCTATCTCGATAGTCGCATTACTCAATATTGTAAGGTTCTCTACATGAGAGGCGGACTACAGAGCCTTGATGATTTGCCATGCACCAGTGTCGGGCAGGGTGAAAACGGTGATCCCATGTTCGAATCGGTTCCGGATTTTTCCGGGCAGACCAGTCAGGAGAAGGTTGCCACGCTCGAAGAAGAATTCAGCGCCGCGCTTGGAGAGTTTGATGATATGCTGCTCAAGGAGCAGGAAAAGGTGGCGACCCATATTCCTCGGCAGCGTGAATCTGGCGGTGGTAATCAGGGCCGGGAGTCGGCGGGCAGTGAGGGCGCACCAGAGACCGGAGGCGATTCTGGAGCGCGGGAGCAGCTGCCTGGAAGCAGAAGTGGCGAGAGTGATTCCGAGCAGGGTGGGGCCAGTACAGCGCAGGGAGCAAGTTCTGAGGGCGCAGGTCAGGGGCGAACAGAAAACTCGCAGATGGAGCCGACCCGCGGAACCAAGGAAATGTCGGATGACGACGACGTGGTGGCTCGCCAGCTGCGCGAGGCTGCAGAACAGGAAACCGATCCGGAAGTAAAAGAGAAGTTATGGGAAGAGTACCGCAAATACAAAGAAGGGACCAAATGACACATCGCATTAAGGACACAGCTCGAAACAACACGGTATGGGTCGCGGTGGGATATCTGCTGCTCATGATCGCGGTGGTCCTGCTGAACGGCTGCGCATCTGTTCCGGGCAACCAGGTCGCCGACCAGGTTGCTCCGATGACCCCGGAGCGAGAGCTGAGCGATGCAGAACTGCTGAATGTCTCGATCCAGGTTTTTGATCCCGGCGAGCTGCCCGAAGATCCTGATAAACGCAAGGGGCTGTCGCCGGAAATTCGAGAAGCTGAATCGCGCTTCGCGCCAATCCACCTCAAGCATACCCTTCAACGGGCGGGGTATTGGGGAGTGGTCAGGGTGGTTCCTGACCAGGATGTGGGGTCAGAAGTTCTGGTGCAGGGAGAAATACTCTACTCGGACGGCGAACATGCCTCCCTGCAGATCACCGTGACCGACGCCAGAAACGTGGTCTGGTATCAGCGGAGCTATGCGGAAACGGCCATACAGGATGATCACTTCGGAGTGGAGATGGAGAAAGAAGATGTTTTTCAGGATCTCTTCAATACCATTGCCAACGACCTCGCAGTTTATAGAACCAGTCTGAGTCTCGAAGAAATAGAGGAAATAAGGCAAATCGCCGCGATGAAGTATGCCTCCTCGATGGCCCCCGATGCCTTCGGACCTTATCTCGCCACCGATGAGAATGGCCTGGTCTCACTGCAGCGTCTGCCGTCCCAGGATGACCCGATGTTCGAACGGGTGGAAGCGGTGAAGGTGCGCGATGATCTGCTGGTCGATACCATCAACGACTACTACGATATTTATTACCAGGATCTCTGGGAACCTTACTCCAACTGGCGCAGGTACCGTCATGAGGAGGTGGCGACTTTGCGTAAACTTGAACGCCAGGCCCTGACCCGGCAGATTCTCGGGGTGACAGCAATTGTCGGAGCAATTGCGCTGGGCGCGGCAGGCGACTATGAATCGGCGGTTCGCACCAGGCCGCTTCAGGATGTGTTGATCGCAGGCGGCGCTTACTCGGTTTACAGTGGTCATCAGGTGCGCCAGGAGAGCAAGATCAATAAGGAGGCAATCGAAGAACTTGGCTCCTCGTTTTCCTCCGAGGCCGAGCCCCTGACCATCGAAGTTGAGGGTCAGACGGTAAGGCTCACCGGTTCTGCCGAACAGCAATACGCCAAATGGCGCAGCATGCTCAAACAGATCTACGCCCAGGAAACTGGATTGATAGGTGAATTTGAGACGCTGCCGGAGATTGACCAGTCCTCGCCGCAGGAGCTGAATGAACAGCAGCAATCGGCCCCAGAATAAGGACCACTTAAAAGAACAGCTCACACCGCCGGGTGGCGGAACCGCCCCGCCGCAATCCGGAAGGCGCAGAGCGGTCCTTACGGTGACGCTGGTATTCGCCATGCTGGTGGGAGGAGCGATCGGTGTGCTGGTATTTCTGCCTGGAGAAACACCAGTGGTGCCGCCTCCGGCACCGGACGAGGAAGTGCGGTTGTCCCCCCCGCCGAATCCAGAGTCTGAAATTTCTGAAACTCAGCGCCCAGAAAGAGAGGAATCAGCACCGCCCGTTACCCCATCCCCGGAGACCGAGAAGGCCGATGCAGCGCGGTACGCCAGGGAACAGGCCTGGGCGCTCAGGATACAAGCTGATGCTGAAAACATCGACAGCTGGGCAGCTGAGGAATATGGCCGGATTGCAGCACGGCTAGAGGACGCGGACACCTCGCTCAAAGAGCAAATGTGGCCGGAAGCAGAACAGAAATACCAGTCCGTACTCACCGACCTTCAGGACCTGCTCGATGGCAAGGAGCAGCGCTATGAACAGGCGCTGGAGGAGGGACGTCAAAGTCTGGCAGCTGAAAAGCCCGAAGATGCGAGCGATTCTTTTAACCGTGCCCTGCTCATCACCCCCTCGAGCACAGAAGCCAAAAACGGGCTTGCCCGGGCGCAGCAGCTGGCTGCCCTGCAGGCCTCCTATCGGCAGGTGTTGGCCTTTGAGAAGCAGGGGCAATTGGCGGAAGCGATGGGCCAGTTGGAGGAAATATTAGGTTCCGACTCGACTTACGAACCGGCGTTACAAGCCCGCGAGAGGATTCAGGCTCAACGTGATGAGAAACGCTTCCAAGGGGAAATGACCGCTCTTTTTTCGGCTCTCAAAGAACAGGACTTTGCTGCTGCCCGCCGCTCACTGCAGACCCTGGAAACCCTTGGCCTGCGCCAGCAGGAAGTTGCCCAGGCGGCAACACTTCTGGCGGATCAGCAGACTCGAGCGGAGATAGAGCAGTTGAAAACCCAGGCCGAAACGTTCAGCGGCGAGGAGCGGTGGCAGCAGGCGGTTGAAGCCTATGCCGCGATTTTGAATCTCGACCCTGACCTGCTGTTTGCCTCTTCCGGACGTCAGGAGGCGGCCAGGCGGGCAGAGCTGGACAGGTCAATGAGTGATGCGGTCGCCCGGCCCCATCGGCTGCAGGATGCGGACCAACGTTCAGCTGCGGCCAGTCTGCTGGACTATGCCCGACGGATCGAACCCCGGGGACCGAAGCTGCAGGCCCAGATCGAAGCGCTCGACGCACTGCTCGAGGAATTTCGGACCCCTGTGACCGTCACGCTCGAGTCCGACAATCAAACCCTGGTGACCATCTATCACGTGGGCCGTATTCAGCCCTTTATCACAACTGAAATAGATTTGATACCGGGCACGTATACCCTGATAGGCAGCAGAGCCGGATATCGTGATGTCAGGATGCAGATAACCGTCGGTCCGGACACCGGCGATAAGCGCTACGATATCAGGTGTGAGGAAGCAATTTGAATCGATTGATCATGATCAGACAGCTGGATGGCACGGAGAAGCAATTCTCTGACCGTGATCTGCCTCTGACCATCGGCTCCGGACCTGAAGATCACCTTCGTCTTCAGGGCGGCGATGAACCGACCGCTTATATCGATGACGCCCAAGGGCATCTCTTCATCCAGCCTGCCGACGGTCTCTCCACCGTGCTGCTCCACAATGATCGACAGTTGACCGAATCCGCCTGGCTCAAATCCGGTGACAGCCTGCGCAGCGGGAATCAGATCGTGCGCTATGAACGCAGCGGCGACCGTATTGTCTTCAGCGTTGTGGAGGAGCGTGACGGCGACTCCCCGGTCCTGTCGCCCCCGTCACACCCACCGCCGGGAGTCGCACCGCAGAACAATGATCCAGACGAGCTGCCGGTCGATATCGCACCGCCGACCACTACTTCTGGAAAGAAAAAGCTGGCCGTTGGGGGACTAGCCCTACTTTTTCTGGTCCTCAGCGGCGCGGTGGGATTCGTCCTCCTGGCCCGTCCCTTTGAACTGGTCGTTTCACCGGAGCCTGATACCCTTTCGGTTTCCGGACTGTTTCCTGCTGTCAAGGTCGGCGGCCGCTACCTGCTGCTGCCAGCCGTGTATACGGTTGCAGCCCAAAAAGAAGGATATCGCGATTTTCAAAAAGATGTTGCGGTCGGTCAGGATGGTACGAGTTCTCTCGCGATCAGCCTGGAAAAGTTGCCGGGTCTGCTCAATCTCCAGCTTACCCCGAGCGATGGTGTTGAGGTTTACTCAGGCGATACGCTGCTTACCACCACGCCGCCGACCACCATTGAAATCACTCCGGGTCCTCACCAGCTCTCGTTCAACAAACCTCGTTATCGACCGTACGAGACCGAAATCTTCATCGAAGGCAGAAATATTGCCCAGAACCTGGAGGTTTCCCTGGAACCGGACTGGGCCGACATCGCCATAAGTTCCAATCCCTCAGGAGCAATGGTCACCATAGACGGCAGATCTTCGGGTGTGACCCCGCTGAGCGTGCCGCTTTTAAGCGGAACCCATGAAATCGAACTGCACCTGGAGTCGTACAGTCCACGCAGCAGTTCAATCACCGTTGTGGCCGGGCTGGAGGCGGAAATGTCTCTAGAACTGACGCCGCTGCCGGGTACGCTGCTACTGACCAGCGTGCCGGAGGGGGCAGCGGTCAACGTGGGCGCAGACTACAGAGGTACCACCCCGCTTTCTTTGACTCTGCCGTCTGGCAGCAATCTCGATATCACCCTGTCCAGTCCGGGATATGTTTCTGCGTCCCGGTCGATTCGACTCTCTCCGGGAGAGGAGCGTGAGCTGCGGTTCACGTTGCAGGAAGAGCAGGGAGTCGTATTTTTAACCGTAACGCCGCCTGAAGCAACAGTTGCCATTAACGGTGAATCTCGTGGATCACTGCAAGGCGCGCTGACACTGCCGGTCAAAGCCCAAACCTTCGTGGTCAGTGCACCCGGCTACAAGACGATATCACGGACCGTCACGCCGAACCCGGCCTTCAGTCAACAGCTTGTCATTGATCTGCCGGCTGATACCCCAGACGGTCCAACGACCCCACTTCCCTCGGTCGACGCCTTGTCGCTGACCACCGCCGCCGGCCAGCGGCTGCGGTTCATCCAGCCCTCTGCTTTTATGATGGGGGCGCCGCGTCGCGAACCCGGCCGCAGAGCCAATGAGCGTGAACGCCGGGTAACCATGCAGCAGTCTTTTCTAATCAGTGAAACACTGGTCACCAACGGTGAGTTTAGAAAATTTGACGCTACCCACCTTTCCGGCTCATACCGCGGGCAGAGCCTGGGTGGAGACAGCCATCCGGTGGTGATGGTAAACTGGGACCAGGCGGTTGCCTACCTCAACTGGCTCAGCGAGCAGGACGACCTGGAACCCTTTTACCGCAAGGAGGAGGATGGGGCCTACCGCGCCGTCTCACCACCGACCAATGGCTACCGGTTGCCCACGGAAGCGGAATGGGCCTATGTTGCCCGGCAGGAAGGGGGCGAAGCTTCCCGGCGTTATCCATGGGCGGGCGGGTTTCCCCCCGGATCGGTGGTTGCCAATCTCGGCGACGAATCTGCCCGGACAATCCTGCCGAGAGTCATCCCTGGTTACAATGATACCTTTCCCGTCACTTCCCCGGTCGGCTATTTCCCGGCCAACCCGGCGGGGCTTTACGATATCGGCGGCAATGTTTCCGAATGGTGTCATGACTACTACGACGCCTATACGGGCAGGTTGGCACAGGAGGTCGATCCGCTCGGCCCCTCGACAGGTACTCACCGGGTGATCAGGGGGTCGAGCTGGAGGGATGCCACCCTTGCCGAAACCAGGTTGAGTTACCGGGCCTATCAAAAGGAAGCGAGGGACAATGTGGGTTTCCGCATTGCCAGGTATCCATGAAACGTGCACACGTGGCCTCTTGTTTTATCCCCAAGGTGCCGGCTGAGGAAGTAACTCGGACAGGCCATGGGTGGGGTGAAATTTCATCGCTCTCTCCGATCTCGAGTCGCTATCCTGCGTTCACCAGGTTTTTGCTGGCGGCTCTGATCGTCCTGGTATTGAGTAGCGGTGCAGCCCGGGCCCAGGAAGATTCCACTCCGACTGCCCACACGCCCGCTTCATCCGAGACGCCCGCTGAGACCACTGCTGAGGAGAGCTCGGAGAGCTCGGCTGAAGACGTAGTCTGGCCGCCGCCTTTTAATCCCAGCGAGGAGATTGGTGCCGATGCGCAAATATCTTTTCCCACAGATATCTAAACTGAAGTTCATGGATAAAAAACGGCTCAGTCTGATTTCACGAATACATAGAACGTTTCATTTCTGGGGTGTTCCCAGAAATGCACTCAATATTCATAGATGAACACACAACAATCACCCCCAGGTGAACTTCAGGTTTATTGCCCATGAACAGAGAACAGCTTCCCATTCAGCTCATCTACCAGGTTTTCACCCTGTTGATCGCTTTTATCATCGTTCATGGGGCCTACGTGACGGTTGTCCGACCCAAGGCCGAGGCCTTCATCGCATTTGAACAGGAGCAGATTGCCAGCAATCCGGACTACGTGCAGCAGCGGAACTTTTTCGTGGTCATCAAGGATTACGAACAGGAGGCCTGCTTCATACTGATGCTCTGGGCGCTTGCCATCCTCGGTTATAAATCCGTTTCAGCGTACCGCCAGAAGCAGCTCCTGGGCAACGACATCCTGGCCCTGCCGTCAACCCTGCCGGTTGGCCCCGAAGACACCAGGAGCCTGCTCGACCGCCTGGCCGCACTGCAGCCGCCGATCAGAGACTATCTGCTGCCGCGCGCCCTGCGCCTTGGAATTCAGCGCTTTGGGGTTACCGGCAATATTCAGGACTCGGCGACAGCGGTACGTGATTTGTGCGAGTCGGAAATGGAGCGCCAGGAATCTGAGCTGTCCATCATCAGGTATATCGCCTGGGCCATTCCCTCGGTCGGGTTCATAGGTACGGTTCGAGGCATAGGTTCGGCGCTGGGTATGGCCAATCGTGCGGTTGAAGGAGACATCACCGGAGTGACTCAGAGCCTTGGGGTTGCCTTTAACTCGACTTTCATCGCCCTGGTCATCTCGATTGTTCTGATGTTCTTCATTCACCAGCTGCAGCTCTTCCAGGAGCGACTGGTGCTCGACAGCGAAGCTTATTGCAACGACAATCTCATTGCCCGCTTACGCACCAAACCACTTCCCTGAGATAGCCGATGGCTAACCACTCGCGCCGCAGGATTTCCAGCTTCAACCTCTCCTTTCTGGACATCATGTTCTGTGGCTTCGGCGCCGTGGTCCTGCTCGTGCTGATTATCAACACCAATACCCTGAACCGACGCAGCGAGCGGGTTGCCGATATCAGCACCGATGTAGAGCAAATGGAAATGGAAGAACGGCTGATGAACGGCCACATCGTCCGGCAGCAGGCGGAGATTGGTCGACTTGAGCGCTCGATCTCGACCCTGCAACAGACGCAGACCGCCTTTATGAATGAACTCGAGGAGGTCGCTAGCTCCACGATCTCGACCGCTCAGAGACAATCAGCCGAAGAGCGCATCGCAGCCCTGCAGCAGGAGCTTCTGCGGCTGGAAAACGAACTGCAGGTGGTTGCC
>CBFCWR010000026.1:0-15497 GCA_965601575.1 uncultured Desulfofustis sp.
TGCCCTTGGACTTGGACATTTTAGCTCCGTCCTTTATAACCATGCCCTGAGTCAGTAAGTTGGTAAATGGCTCGGCAATGGATAGATAGCCAAGATCCCTCAGTACCTTGGTGAAAAAACGCGAGTAGAGGAGGTGCAAAATGGCATGTTCGACCCCGCCTATATACTGGTCGACCGGCAGCCAATAGGCTGATCTGACGCCATCGAGCGGGGCGTGATCACTGTCGGGACAGGCAAATCTGGCAAAGTACCAGGAAGACTCGACGAAGGTATCCATGGTGTCGGTCTCCCTGCGTGCCTTCTTATTGCATGCGGGACAAACGGTGTTGACAAAATCCGGACGCTGGTGCAAGGGGCGGCATTCATCGGCGCTGGTGGCGGGATCTTCGGGAAGCAGCACGGGTAATTGTTCAAAAGGTACCGGGACCACACCGCACTTATCACAATGGATCATCGGGATAGGGGCGCCCCAGTAGCGCTGGCGCGATATGCCCCAATCCCTCAGACGATAAGTGGTGAGGGGGGCTCCGAAACCCCGTTCCCTGGCAAAATCAATGATTTTGTCCTGGGCATCGATGGAATCCTGGCCGTTAAATTGTCCGGAGTCGACGAGCGTTCCAGGGACGGTGGAGGCTTCGTGCATCATTTCCGGATCAAGATGTTCATCTTCTGGTACAACCACCGGTTTTATCGGTAATTCATAAGCTCGGGCAAATTCGAAGTCCCTCTGATCATGAGCAGGAACAGCCATGACCGCGCCGGTGCCGTATTCCATCAAGACAAAATTGGCGACATAAATAGGAATCTTGTCGCCGTTGAAAGGATTAATGCAGTAGCGCCCCGTGAACATGCCTTTCTTTTCGGGTTCTTCCTGAAGAGACTGACGCTGTTTTTCACGTATGATTTCATCTATGAAGCCTGCGACTTCTTTCTCTTTGCCGGTTCCCTTGGTCAAGGGTGCGAGAAGCGGGTGTTCGGGCGCCAGGGACATGAACGTAACCCCGAAGATCGTGTCGGGCCTGGTCGTGAATATGGAGATCGCCTCATCGCTGCCGTCGACCCTGAAATCGCAGGTAAGACCAGTGGATTTGCCGATCCAGTTGTTTTGCATGGTCACAACTTTTTCGGGCCACCCGCTGAGGGACTGGAGATCATCGAGGAGTTCGTCGGTGTAGTCGGTGATTTTAAAAAACCAGCCATTCATGTTGCGAGGCTCAACCTGGTCGTCGCAACGCCAGCAGGCACCGTCGATAACCTGTTCATTAGCGAGTACTGTCTGGCAGGTTTCACACCAGTTGACCGTGGTGACGCGCTGATAGACCAGTCCCCGCTCATACATCTCGATGAAAATTTTCTGTTCCCAGCGATAATAGTCTGGGTCACAGGTGGCAAACTCCCTTTGCCAGTCATAGGAGAGCCCAAGCTGCTTCAACTGGGAGCGCATATAGTCAATGTTGTCGTAGGTCCATTTGGCAGGATGGGTATTGTGTTTCTGGGCCGCATTTTCGGCAGGCAGACCAAAGGCGTCCCAGCCCATGGGGTGCAGGACATTGAAGCCCCTCATCCTTTTGTAGCGGGCCACCACATCGCCAATCGAATAATTCCGGACATGCCCCATGTGGATACGGCCCGATGGGTAGGGGAACATTTCCAGCACATAGTATTTTTCTTTATCGGGATCCTCACCGACTTGATAGGTATTGTCCCGTTCCCACTTCTGCTGCCATTTTGCTTCGACCTGCTTGAAGTCATAGTGGGAACTGTACGTATTATTATTACTCATCAAATTCCTCGAGATGTGTTTCGAAATAGAAACCGTTCCGATTAAGAACCGTGAAGATGCGGTTCGTCGTAATTGCTGAGATTTTCAAACATGGTGTATTCTTTCTTGAAGAACAGGCGAGTGACTCCGGTGGGACCGTTACGCTGCTTACCGATGATGATTTCGGCAATGCCTTTGTCGGGATTGTCTTCGTTTTTGTTGTACACTTCATCCCGGTAAATAAAGCAGATCACGTCAGCGTCCTGCTCAATGGCTCCGGACTCTCTCAGATCGGCCATCATCGGCCGTTTGTCCGTTCGGCTTTCCAGTCCCCGATTGAGCTGCGAGAGTGCCAGCACGGGAACGTCATGTTCCTTGGCAAGCGCTTTGAGACTTCGGGAAATATCGCTGATCTCCTGGGTTCTGTTCTCCGAGATTCGGCCTCTCATGAGCTGAAGATAATCGACCAGTACCAGACCGATATCGTTTCCGGAAGCGAGTCTGCGCATTTTTGAACGCATTTCGGGGATTGACAGGGCAGGGGTGTCATCGATATGAATAGGGGCCTCTGACAGCATTCCGGCGGCTCTGCTCAAGTGCGGCCAGTCTTCATTCTGGAGCCGTCCTGTTCTGATTTTTTGAGAATCGATACGTCCCACCGAGCTGAGCAGCCGCATGGCGAGCTGGTCCTTCGACATCTCAAGGCTGAAAACGGCAACACCGGTTTTGTCCACCAGGGCTGCGTGCTGGGCAATGTTCAATGCCAGGGCGGTTTTACCCATCGATGGCCTGCCGGCCAGAATGATCAGATCAGACGGCTGCAGCCCCGCGGTCATTTTGTCCAGCTCGGCATAGCCAGTGGGGACTCCGGTGATCAGTTCTTTCCGTTCGTAGAGCTTTTCTACTGTCTTGAAGCTCTCGGGGATAATGGCTCTGAGCGGGGTGAACTCGGTTGCGCTTTTGTTGCCGGCAATTTCAAAGATTGACTGTTCGGCTTCGTCGACCAGCTGGTCTATGTCGTCCTGTTCTTCAAAGCAACGTTGGGCGATGTCGCTGGTCGTGTTGATAAGATTCCTGAGAACTGACTTCTGGCGAATGATGCGGGCGTAAGATTCTATATTTGCGGTAACCGGAACCGCATGGGTCAAAGTAGCAAGATATGAGGCACCTCCAATCGACTCGAGCTGGCCGGTGTCGGTGAGATAACTGGTCAGGGTGAGCATGTCCTGAGGTTCACTCCGATCGAACAGCTCCACCATTGCCGAGAAAATTATCTTATGTGCATCACGGTAGAAATCTTCGGCTGAGATATACTCGTTGACCTGCAGGAAACCTTTGTCCTTGAGAAGTACTGAGCCGAGCACGGACTGTTCCGCTTCAATATTATGGGGTGGAACCCTCTTACCTGAGGTGCGCTCGGGAGATCCGGGCGGCGCAATAAAGTCGTTCATAGGGAGGTTGTGGATTGAATCAAAGGATACCTCAGATGTCTAATATAATGGTGGTGATGTGTCAAAACAAAAACACACCTGAATGGCCTGCTTCAGGTGTGTTTTTATACGACCTTCTCAGACTCTCAAAAGCACCGAAATCATTTAAGAAGGTAGGTGGACTGGAGGGAAGACAGGGACTAAGCCTCAACCTCCTGAGCTACCACGTTGACAGTGATCTCAGCTTCAAGATCAAAACCAACCTTGATGGAGATTTTTTTCTCACCAAGCGCCTTGATGGGTTCGCTTAAGAAGATATTTCTTTTTTCAACTTCGATATTCTTTTCGGTGAGTTTATCGAAGATATCGTTGGCGCTCACCGAACCGAAAAGCTTATCATCCTCGGCAACGAGTTCTTCGAACTCGAGCGTGATGCCGGACAGCTTTTTAAACAGCGCTTCGGCTTTTTTATGCTGTTCGTCGAGTCGAGCCTGGATTTCTGCTTTGTTCTGTTCGAGAGCGGCAAGGTTCTCTTTGGTCGCCGAGACCGCTTTTCCTTGGGGAAGGAGAAAATTCCTGGCGTAGCCTGGCTTCACCTTGACCACATCTCCTTCTCTGCCAAGAGAATCTATCGTTTCTTTGAGTATGAGTTCCATGGTTGACTCCTCATATGGTTCTGCCCTCAAGGGCGATTATTGATCAGAATTATTTTGTACATCTTTGTTTTTTTTCTTCAAACCTCTTGGATCGAACCAGACTTCGCCGATACCGAGGATAAGCAACAATACGGTGCCGAATGATTGAAATAGCATCATCGCGTAGAGAAGATACCTCACCACCTGGGGCACATTCCACTTATGCAGAAAAAAGCTCATTACTGCAAAACCCTGGAAAATATATATCAGCCCAACGCAGATCAGAAGATTCCCACCGACAACGCGCAGGGGGGCTGCGGGCACAATGGTAATGAGTGCCGCGCCAATAAAAAGCCAGATCAGTTTATCCGGCAGTCGCCAGGTCTGGTGCTCGGGCCATGGGCGATAAGTGGTGAATCTGGGTACCAGACGGTTGCCAAGCAGCATGGTGGACCAGATGACGAGCAGCGCCAGGCTGGCCATCATCGAAACCATAATTTTGGGTAATACAGTCTTCATCTGGAGGAATGACTCCTCCAGAATTACAAGGGTTTCCGGAGCGACGGAAGCGCTTTGCCGATAATAGTCCAGCGTCCGTTCGATGTCGCTATCGAGGGTACCGAGAAATTCTCCTACGGGATTGACTCCCGAGAGCGCCGTCTGCAGCGTCAGCAGGATCAGCCAGCAGGAGACCAGGATGACAAATCCCTTCAATCCTGCAAGTGCGGGTGAGTCACTGCGGAAACCGGATTGAGCGAGACTGTATCCCGCGGGAATGAGCGCAGCACTGAAGATAACGATCTCAACAGAGGAAATGAACAGCGAAACAGCTAAGGCGAGGATGAGGCCTGCGCCGACGAATTTAAGGCCATCGCGCCAGCGGTACTGATAAATAAGGACCAGCAGCGGGATCATGAAATAGATCCAGCCAAATAGGCCTATATGTAGTGACGGCAGCAGCAGGGCGAGAGAGAATAGGATAATATAGACTATACTCGCACTCGCACTTGCTCTTCCTTCGGTGTCGGTTGACACGATAACCTCAGCCTGTCCGATCATTTAGCTCTGGGTATTGCCCGAGTAGGGAAGCAGAGCGATCTGCCGTGCTTTTTTTATCGCCGAGCACAATTGTCGCTGGTGGGTGGCACAGGTCCCGAGGATACGACGCGGAATGATCTTACCCCGTTCAGTGACAAAATTGCGTAAAGTTTTCTGGTCTTTGTAATCGATGCCAAGCTCTTTATCGACACAAAATCGGCACACTTTCTTTCGGGAAAAAAGTCTCTTCTGTTGTCTTGCAGCCATGATCTTGCTCCATATATAGTGGTTTTATGTATAATTCCATTAGAACATTATTGGACCGGCTCTTCAGGTTCCTGCCCCGCACCGTCCTGTTCTGCTGATGCTTCAATTTTTTCCTCTACTGCCGGAGCTTCGACCACCTCTTCCTCCGAGGCGGGCTTTTGGGGAGCGGTCTTCTTATCTTCAGTTTTTTCCTCGACGGGAGCGGCTGTTTCCTCCTCCGGCTCGGGAGCGATTGCCCGAGCTTCGGCCTCACTACGTGCAGTCTCTATTTCCTCTGCGCTGATTGCATCAGATATTTTTACCGTGAGGTACTTGAAGACGGCATCATCGATTCTGAACTTCCGTTCGATTTCAGCCACGACTGCAGGAGAGGCGGCAAAATCGCAAAGGACATAGTAGCCCTGACTCTCCTTCTTGATGGGGTAGGCAAGTTTTCTCATCCCCCATTTATTCAGAAAAATGACAGAACCGCCATCCTCCTGGATCAATTGGGTGGTATTGTCGATAACTCGAGTTATTTCTTCTTCGCTGAGGGATGGGCGAAGAATACAGACTTGTTCGTATCGTCTCATAAGATCCTCCTCTCGGACTTATCAGGTGCGGGTTATTCCGCGTTTCGGCCCTCGCTGTGCAAAGCGGAGAGCGAAGAGGTATGTGAAAGCAACCCTGGAAAATAAGGTCTGCTTAAAAACTTATAATTAATATAAGCAAATTCAAAGAAGGTCAAGAATTTTTCTTGAGCTGCTTTTCCTTCTCTTTTATATCATTCCACTGCTGGCGCAATGCGCTTTCGTCCAGTTCTTTCCTTGAGCCGAACACATGGGGATGTCTGCGGATTAGTTTCTGGTTGACGGTTTCGAGAATTTCTTCAATGGTGAAAGACCCCTCATCCCGATTGATTTCACCAATCATCAATATCAGATAAAGAAAGTCACCAAGCTCTTCGCACAGATTTTCATGATCATCCCTCTCCATTGCCGCGATAATTTCGTTGAACTCTTCGATGAGGTATTTTTTCAGTGAGTCGGTTGTCTGCTTTCTGTCCCAGGGACACCCCTGTTCGCTTCGCAACTGTTGAATGGTGGAGACAAGAGAGAGGAAATTATCGTTCATTGTACTCATTCTTTTAAACCTAAGTGATGCGGGTGTAGTGTTCGGAATTGGTTCGGATAGTGTTACATTTCTTTTTGGGAAAAGTCTAAAAGGGGTTGACAATATTCTCCTGACCAACTATGTAGTCTTTGGTTGTGCTTACTACCACAGGATAGTATTAAACACAATTGATTTTGGCAGACGATTTTCGGCCTTCACCATTGACTGATGATCGTAAAAAATTATTGTAATATCATGAAGTAAACATTTGCGACAAAAGAGGCAACAGACGTGATCGACCAAGACAAGAAACAAAAGCTTTTACTGGAAAAACATAAAGATATAGCTCGCATCGACCAGGAGTCAAAACGCACTCATGGCTGGTATGTGAGGGTTCGTTACAAGGGCAAGACTCATTCTAAATTCTTCTCAGACAGAAAGTGCGGCGGCAGATACTCAAGCCTGCTCTCGGCAATTTCCTGGCGTGATCAAACCGAACGCAAGCTTGGGAAAGTCAGGACTAACAAGCACATGGTCACGGTAAGTAATTCCGGCACCGGTGTCGTTGGAGTGAGGCTCAATGAAAAACTTAACCGCTATGAAGTCAGTTGGGTAACTCCCCAGGGAAAACAGGGAAAGACATCTGTCTCTATCAAGAAGCACGGTAAAAAAGCCGCTTTTGAAAGGGCCTGTAAAATTCGTCGTGAGCGGGAAACCGCCCGACTGGCTGTTTAGTCTGCGCTCGTGCCTGACACCTTTTCACAGAGGTGTCAGGCTCCTTAACCTAGCTTTCCGCTTATAGTTCCTAAAATTTCAGTAAAAGCTTGACTAATCGACTCATACTACGTTATGTTTCTCTGTTATTTTTGGGACAATCTTAAGTATTATTAATTAGAGGCATCACTATGTACGCTATTATAAAGACAGGTGGAAAACAATATCAGGTCGCAACGGGCGATCGAGTTCTGGTGGAGAAGCTGGAAGGTGAAGTCGGCGATAGCATTGAACTGGACGAAGTATTGCTGGTGGCCGATGAGGATGCGATATCCGTTGGACAACCTGTGGTGGAAGGTGCGAAAGTCGTTGCTACCATCACCGATCAGGGTAAGCACAAGAAGATCAGGGTTTTCAAGAAGAAGAGAAGAAAGGGATATCGATTGACCCAGGGACACCGGCAATCATATACGGCTTTGACAATTGCAGAAATAAGCAAATAACTTCAAAGGATTTTTTACATCCTCGAGAAATAAAGGAGTTTGAGATGGCTCATAAGAAAGCGGGAGGAAGCTCCAGAAACGGAAGAGACTCCATAGGCCAGCGGAGAGGGATCAAAAAATTTGGCGGTGAAATAGTTACTGCAGGATCCATTATTGTCAGACAGCTTGGCACAAGGATTCATCCCGGTACCAACGTCGGTTGTGGAAGGGATTACACTTTGTTCGCCAAAGTTGATGGCGTGGTCACTTTTGAAGAATTCGGTAAGAACAGAAAACGGGTTAGCGTCTATCCGGAAGCCTAACTGGATTTTATAGAGACTGTTGTCAAGGCAGTTTCAAAAAGCAGACTCGGTCATCACAGCTGGTGGTGATCGAGTTTTTTTTTACCCATTATAGAGCTATGTCTTTTGTTGACGAAGCAAAGTTTTACGTCAAAGGTGGCGACGGCGGCAACGGGTGCGTGAGTTTCCGCCGGGAAAAATATGTTCCCAAAGGCGGCCCCAATGGCGGAGACGGCGGCAAGGGAGGTAGTGTCTATATCAGGGCGACTAACACAGTACAGTCGCTGATCGATTTCAAATATCGCTCCCATTTCAAGGCAGGGCGTGGTGGCCACGGGCAGGGCAAGGACAAACACGGTGCCAAGGGCAGCGATCTTGTGATCGAAGTACCCACCGGTTCGGTCATCAAGGATGTAGATTCAGGTGAAATTCTGATTGATCTCACCGATGAAGGTCAGGAATTTCTCGCTGCCAGAGGTGGTAAAGGGGGACTTGGCAATACTCATTTTGCCAGCGGCTCCAACCGTACGCCTCGGATCGCTACAGATGGCAAGCTCGGAGAGGAGCGCTGGCTGCGTATAGAGCTCAAGTTGATTGCCGATATTGGGCTGGTAGGCCTTCCCAACGCAGGAAAATCGAGCCTGCTGGCAAATTTATCCGCTGCCAACCCCAAAATTGGCGACTATCCATTCACCACTCTGGAGCCGCAGCTTGGCGTCTTGAAAGAGAAATTTTCTACCCCATATATCATCGCCGATATTCCCGGTCTCATCGAGGACGCCCATAAAGGGGTGGGACTTGGGCATGCCTTTCTAAAGCATATCGAAAGGACGCGCATCATCCTGCATGTGGTCGATATCTCTGAAGACAGCCATATGACTAACTATCAGGTTCTTGAGAGTGAATTGATCAAATACCAGAAAGGTTTGGCTGACCGGGTCAAGATCATTGTCCTCAATAAAATCGATCTCGTCGATTCGGATATGGTAAAGGAGATCGAGGGCGAATACCGGGATAAAGGTTTCACTACTATCAGTGTGTCCGCTTTGAGCGGAGAAGGGACCCCTGGTCTTCGCCGGCAACTCATCGATTTGATGGAAGAGTTGGAGTTGAGTGCAAGGCCAGAGACAGATGACATGCAGGAGATCAGCAGAGATGATTGAAGATCTTTCTCTCCACGATGGTCTTTACCTGAGACAGACGCTGTTCGATAAGTCCCGGAGAATTGTCGTCAAAGTGGGCAGCGCCGTGCTCACCGATGATAAAGGAATAGCATTGGAGGTGATAGAGAACATCGCCAGAGAGATTGCCTTCCTCCGGGACAGCGGGCGCGAGGTGATCCTGGTAAGCTCCGGGGCCGTGGCTGCGGGACGGGCCAGAATCAGCTTCAAAAATGGCAGCTCAGAACTGGGCATAAAAGAAAAGCAGGCTCTGGCCGCGATTGGTCAATCGAGTCTGATGCAGATCTATGACCGGGTATTCAGTTCGTTTTCGCAGACCATTGCCCAGGTTCTGCTCACCCACAAGGATTTGGCAGTTAGAAAGCGCTACCTCAATGCTCGAAACACCTTGTTTACCTTGTTTAAGCTAGGCGTGATTCCGATCATTAACGAAAACGACACGGTGTCCGTCGAGGAGTTGCGTTTTGGCGACAACGACATGCTCGGCGCCCATATCTGCAATCTTATTGAAGCCGATATGTTTATCTGTCTGACCGATGTGGTCGGCCTGTATACCGGGAATCCAGTTTCTGATCCCCAGGCGCGACCCATCTACACGGTGGATGAAATCACTCCCGAGGTTGAAGCTATGGCGTCGCATGCGAAGAGTAAACTGGGTTCTGGTGGTATGCAGTCGAAACTCAGGGCCGCCAAAATAGTTTCTGCCGGCGGTGGCAGTTCCTTTATAGGGCCGGGACGTGAACCTGATATTCTCAGAAAGTTGTTCAGCGGTGAGATGGTCGGTACCTTCTTTCTGCCCCATAAAGAACAAATCAGCGGCAGGAAGCGTTGGATTGCCTCAGTTTTGAAGCCCAAGGGAAGGCTCATACTTGACGAGGGAGCTTGCAGGGCTTTGGTAACACATAACAGGAGCCTGCTGCCCTCCGGTATAAAAGAAGTTGAGGGCGAATTCGGGGTAGGGGATGCGGTGCATTGCACCAGTCACGATGGTGACAATATCGCCGTGGGACTGATCAATTACAGCTCCATTGATATTAAGAAAATTCAGGGGTATCATTCCCGTGAGATTGAGCGGATTCTGGGCTATTGCGACAGTGAAGAGGTAATGCACAGGGACAATATTGTACTTCTTTGATTGTCCCTCATATCAGCAAGAGGGGAACCAATGTCAATCGAGCAGACGATAGTGGAGATGGCCCGCAAAGCGCAGGGTGCATCCAAGGATCTGGCTACGTTGTCGACGGCGGCGAAAAATTCAGTGCTTTCCGATGTGGCCCGTTTGTTAATGTCGGAAAAGCTGCAGATTCAGCGTGAGAACCAGAAAGACTTGATTGCCGGAAGGGAGCAGGGCCTGTCGGCTGCCATGCTTGATCGACTCGAGCTTTCCGATAAGGTGTTTGAGAGTATGGTCGATGGAGTGAACGAAGTTATCGCTCTGCCCGACCCTGTCGGCCGGATTTCAGATATGGCCCGCCGCCCTAGCGGCATCACCGTTGGCAGAATGAGGATTCCGCTTGGTGTGGTGGCGATGATCTATGAGTCGAGGCCAAATGTGACCATTGATGCCGCCGTGCTGTGCCTGAAAGCAGGCAATGGCGTGGTGCTCAGGGGGGGATCCGAGGCACTCCATTCAAATATAGCCTTGGCGTCAATTCTGCAAAAAGCGCTGTTCGCCAATAACATTTCCCCTGATGGGGTCCAGGTAATCGATACCACCGACCGTCAGGCAGTAGAATATTTGCTGCAGCAGGAGGAAAGTATCGATCTGATCATTCCCAGGGGGGGCGAGGGGCTGATCAGATTTGTCTCGCAGAATTCTAGAATACCAGTACTCAAGCATTATAAAGGGGTATGCCACGTGTATGTAGACGCAGAGGCGGATCTGAAAAAGGCGACCCCGATAATCATGAATAGCAAGACCCAACGCCCCGGAGTCTGCAATGCGCTCGAGGGATTGCTCGTCCACCGTGATGTGGCGCCGCACTATCTGCCTGCCCTTGCTGAGGAGTTTGAAAAGAGCGGGGTTACCATGATCGGTTGTCCGGCAACCAGATCGATTTGTCCCCAGGCGAAGGCTGCCAAAGAAGAAGATTGGGGTACTGAATGGCTGTCCCTTGATTTGTGCATAAAGGTCGTCGACTCCGTAGACGAGGCAAAAGAGTATATTTCTATGTACGGATCCAAGCATACTGAGACTATCATCACCGAGAATTACACAACTGCCCAAGACTTTCTCGCTAGTGTCGATGCCTCGGCTGTGATGGTCAACGCCTCCACCAGGTTCAACGACGGCGGTCAGCTTGGGCTTGGAACCGAAATTGGCATCAGTACCACTAAACTCCATTCTTATGGTCCGATGGGGTTGGAAGAATTGACAACCAGAAAATTCGTGGTATACGGAACCGGACAGGTTCGTGACTGATGCAAAAAGTTGGTCTGCTGGGAGGGACCTTCGACCCGGTTCACAAAGGACATCTGCAACTGGGTGAGAGGGTTCTGGAAAAATTCGGCCTGGACAAGATCGTCTTCATCCCGGCGGCTCACCCTCCTCACAAAAATGGTGCGGTTGTCGGTGATGTTGCGCACCGCCTGGAGATGCTCAAGTTGGCACTTGCCGAGGGCCGTCGGTTCGAGCTTTCCCGAATTGAGGTTTCCCGGGACACGGCCTCCTACACCTTTGATACCATCCACCAACTCAGACAGCAAAGCGGTGATCGCGCTCTCTATCATTTCATCATCGGCTACGACGCACTTTGGGAAATTGAGACATGGTATCGCTGGAAAGATTTGCTCAGTACCGCAAATTTTATTGTTGCGGTGAGGCCCGGTTATTCCTTAAAAGAGATACAGCAGTTGCTCGAACGAAATGGTTTTTCCCCGGACCAGGGAAACGAAAACCGCTTTTTCAACGAGCGGCATGGCAATGAAGTGTTGTTCCTGACCGGTGATATTGTTGATATTTCATCAACAGATATTAGATCAAGGATCGCAGCGGACGAGGAATGGAGTAACCTGGTTCCGCCTGGTGTAGCAGATTACATTACCCTGCATCGACTCTATGGAAGTTGAAGATGTGGCGGTGGCACGGTCCATTGCGTGAATAAGGCAAGATGGAAGCCCATACACTCAACTACTCGATTAACAAATCCATTAGATTGCTGTTGGTGGACGATTCGGAGCTGTTCAGGAGGTTCATCACCGAACTTCTGGCCGACAACAAGGCGCTCACCATTGTGGGCGAGGCTACCGACGGCAGTGAAGCAATCGAGAGCATACACAGGCTGAACCCTGACGTGGTGCTGCTTGATATGGAGATGCCGGTGATGGACGGCATGGCAGTTCTGCAAAAAGTCAGGGAGCAGATCTCGACACCGGTGATCATGGTTTCGAGTCTCTCCAGAGAAGGCTCTGCACGCTGTTTTGACACCCTGAAAAATGGGGCCGTTGATTTTATCGGCAAAGACTCGCTGCACCCCAGAAAGGGCGTCGATCAGCTCAAAAAGGAGTTGCTCTACCGCATACTCTGTGCTTCCCGGGTCCAGTCGAGACTGATCTCAAATGGCGTGCACACAGGAAAGCTCACCGCCAGGGATGGGGGCGAGCAGAAACGGGTTATATTCTGCGAAGAGTGCGGTACCCGCAATGTCATCGAGCCACAACCCGATGTACAGCCACAGGAGCTGCGCTGCGCACAATGCGATGATCTGCTCGAGGCCATTGTGATAACCAAGTACCGGAGACTCTCCACGGTTGGCGTAATTGGTGCAGGACGCGGAGGCGCGGGAAATCTGCTCAATATTGTTCCCCTGTTGCCGGAGACCTGCGCCACTACTATGATTGTCGTGATGCAGGAAGCTGCTGATTTTATCGAATCTTTCACCAGGTATCTGAATGCGGTGAGTGCGGTCAAGGTCATTCGCCTGGAAGAGGGGATGAACATCGAGGGGGGACATTGTTATGTCGCTTCGAGCCAGGATAATTTCAGCATGGTCTCCCACAGCACCAACTACACGATCAGGAAAAGTGAACCGGATTCAGGCCGAGGAGCCCTCGATCTGATGTTCGAATCGATCTCCTCCATTCTGAAGAATAAAATGTGCGCCATGGTCCTTTCTGGTCACCAGCTCGATGGTGATAAAGGAATGCAGTATGTAAGAAAAAACCAGGGTTACGGGGCGGTTCTGAATGCGGCGAGCTGTCTGTGTAAAGAACTGGGTGAAAATATCCTGCGGAAGAGTGCCATAGATCGTATCGTTGACGAACAGGATTGTATCGAACTGCTGATGAACTACACCAACGGCCACAACTCCGAATCCTGACACTGTAGTTGACCAATTCCATCGTCCCTGAAGGAATACCTATGCTATGGGAAGAAGCAGTTGAACTGCTCAGACGAGGGGTCCACAAGGAACTCGTGGTTCAGGCCTACGGCCCGGCCTCGCATGGAAAAAAGGTGTACCCGCCGAGGGAGAACGTCTTCGATGCCTTGCGTAACACGCCTTTCGACCAGGTCAAGGTGGTGATCATTGGGCAGGATCCCTACATCAATGAACATCCACGGTTGGGCCCCGAGGCCCACGGGTTGTGTTTCTCGGTAAAAGAAGGGATACCGGCTCCGCCGTCGCTGCAGAATATTTTTCTGGAAATCGACAACAGCCTGCACTCCGGGGTCCGGCGGCAGGTAAGCACCGATCTCGGCAGGTGGGCAAGACAAGGGGTGTTACTGCTGAACGCCTCACTGACGGTGATCGCCAAACAGTCAAACTCCCATGCACAACTGGGCTGGCACGCGCTTACCGACAACATCATTGAAACGATTTCAGAGCGAAAGGAGCACGTGGTCTTCATGCTGTGGGGCTCTTTCGCCCAAAAGAAGGCCGCCCTCATCGATCTCAACAAACACTATGTACTGAAAACAAGCCATCCTTCACCGTTGTCCGCACACAGGGGATTTCTGGGTTCAGGCGTATTTCTTAAATGTAACAACTACCTGAAGAAAAACGGCCTCGTTCCCATCGACTGGTAAGTCTAAAGAATCGTCCTGATAATATCTTTCTTGCCCACTATGCCGATCATTTTCCCTTCGTCGTCGAGGACCGGCAGGGTGTGAACCTTTTTTTCGGTCATCAGCGAGGCAATTTCGTCAAGCTGGGTATCAGGAGTGATGGTGAGTGGGGGAGAGGTATACACATCGCTTACGGAAGCGGCCCCGATTTTACGGAGTTCGCGTTCCATTTTCTCTGGGGAGTCAAGAAAAATGAATGAATCGAGAATAGTGAGAACGGTAGGTACTTTGAGACGTTTGCTGTGAAATATAAGATCACTTTCTGTGGCGATGCCCATGACTTTGCCGTCGGCATCAACAACCGGTACACCACTGATGCCGCGTGTGATGAAAATTTCAGCCAGCTCACGGATAAGGGTTTCGGGTCGAACGGTAATCACGTCCTGGGTCATGATGTCACGTGCGGTTTTCATCTCAGTCTCTCATCATGGTGCTGAGAACGGCAGGAAGCTCATCAGCTAATTCAGAGGCGGTAAATCCTGCACCGGTGCGTGTCTGCAGATTGTCCCCGCAGAGGCCATGCAGATACACTCCATAACGGGACGCATCGACCGGTTCAAGTCCCTGACATAAAAAAGATCCAACCAGCCCGCTCAGCACGTCTCCCATGCCTCCGGCTGCCATGGCTGGGTTGCCGGTTCGATTGAGCCAGACCATATCTCCGTCGGTGGTCAGGCTTGCGCTTCCCTTTAATACTATAACCAGTTCCGAATCCGGTGTCTTGAACTCCTCGTAGCAGGATTGAAGAGCGGACCTTCTATCAGCCTGCACCTGAGTCGTTGTAGAATTCAGGAGACGGGCCATTTCGCCGGGATGCGGGGTGAGAATCCGCGTACCTGACGGCGCGCCAAGATCTTTTTTCCGCCGGGCCAGAATATTGAGGGCGTCAGCGTCAACAACCATGGGGACAGTCAGCTGCTCATAGAGAAACAGGACAAGATCGGCGGTTTCTCTCTGCTGACCAATACCAGGGCCGATGACCACGCAACTTTTATCAGCGAGATGTTCAAGAATGATGTCTCGATCGTCGATGGAGAGAACATCCGGACTTTGTACCACCGCAGTCATGGCTTCGGCGAGCGCAGATTCATATATACCATTAAGGCCAGATGGGGCACAGATGGACACCAGACCGCAGCCACTGCGGATGGCTCCCCTGGCGGCAAGCAGGGCTGCTCCCGTCTTGCCGGGGGAGCCGCCAAGTATGAACAGATGACCGTAATTTCCCTTATGGCTGCTGACGGGCCTTTTCAATAAATCGTTCAATCCGGAGAGTGCCTGCTGATCGACGGCAGCGACGTTCACTCGAACGCGCTCCAGTACTTCAGCGGGAATACCTATATCGATAATCTGCAGGTCGCCGACCAGGGGAAGACTCTCCGGCAGCACCTGGCCAACTTTGGCGTGACCATAGGTGGCGGTTGTCCGGGCTTTAACACAGCAACCCAATATAGTGCCGTGGTCCGAGCTGAGACCCGAGGGGGTATCCACCGCGATAACCGGGATAGTTCTGGTGCTGCTCAGTGTAT
>CBFCWR010000027.1:0-15374 GCA_965601575.1 uncultured Desulfofustis sp.
TACTGCAAGACGTGCTGGGTCAGTCAGCAATGCTGCAGTTCATGATGACCGGCCGTAAAAAAGTGGCCGTTCCAACCACTATTCATTGCGATCATCTCATCGAGGCGCGGGTAGCCGGCAACCTCGATCTTCCTGCATCGATTGCCGAAAATAATGAAGTGTATGACTTTTTGAAATCTGCCGCGGCAAAATTCGGTGCCGGTTTCTGGGAACCCGGTGCCGGCATCATCCATCAGGTGAATCTGGAGAACTATGCCTTCCCGGGAGCCGTCATTCTGGGTACTGATTCCCACACCCCCAACGGCGGCGGAATCGGCGCCTGTGCGGTGGGTGTCGGCGGCGCCGATGCCATCGATGCGATGGCCGGTCTTACCTGGGAAGTACTGCACCCCAAACACATCGGGGTAGTGCTCACCGGAGAACTCAATGGCTGGACCGCCCCCAAGGACATCGTGCTCTATCTGGCAGGCGAGCTTACCGTCTCCGGCGGCACCAACTCGATCATCGAGTATTTTGGTCCGGGCGCCAGAACCCTGAGCTGCACCGGCAAGGCAACGATCACCAATATGGGCGCCGAACTTGGCGCCACCACCTCGATGTTTGAGTTTGACGACAATATCGCTAAATACCTGGAAGCCACCGGGCGGGCCGAACTGGCCACACTGGCAGCAGAGAACAGAGATATGCTCTGCCTCGACGAAGAGGTGGTCAATGATCCCGAAAACTATTTCGACCGCGTGGTGGAAATCGATCTATCCACCCTTGAACCCCACGTCGTCGGCCCCCATTCTCCCGACCGCGCCAGACCGTTATCCAAACTGGCTAAAGAGATCGAGGAGAGCAACGGAGAGCTTCTCGAGGATATTTCGACCTGTCTGATCGGCAGCTGCACCAACTCATCCTACGAGGACATGAGCCGGGCCGCCGATATCGCCGGGCAGGCAAAAGCCCATGGTATCAAAGCGGCGGTGCCGCTGATGGTCACTCCCGGTTCAGAGCAGATCAGGGCCACCATCGAGCGCGACGGCCAGATGGCCGCACTCGATGACATCGGCGCCACCCTGCTGGCCAATGCCTGCGGCCCCTGTATCGGGCAGTGGCGGAGGGACGAGTCTGTGGCCGGCAAACCCAACACCATCGTCACTTCCTACAACAGAAACTTCCCCAGGCGCAACGACGGCCAGCCCACGACCATGAATTTCATTGCCAGCCCGGAAATTACCGTAGCCCTGTCATTGTCGGGTAAACTATCCTTTAATCCGCTGACCGATCAGCTGCTGGATGGCAACGGGACGCCTTTTACCCTCGAACCGCCAAAACAGGCACCGGACGTCCCCGAACTGGGGTTTGACAAGGGTGAATCTAAATTTCATGCACCACCAGAGGACGGCAGCGCTATCGAATTGAAGGTCGATCCCAACAGCCAGCGGCTGCAGCTTCTGAAGCCCTGGCCCAAATGGGACGGCGAGGATGTGGTCGACGCCCCGATCCTACTCAAGGCCAAGGGCAAATGTACCACCGATGCGATCTCGCCGGCTGGACCGTGGCTGAGGCTGCGCGGTCATCTCGACAAGTTCAGCGACAACATGTTCATGGGGGCGATAAACGCCTACAACGACGATGCAGGTAAGGGACTCAACGTTCTTACGGGTGAACGGGGCGTACCCTTTTCCACCATCGCCAGAGACTACAAGGCCAAAGACGTTAAATGGGTTGTGGTGGGAGACTGGAACTACGGTGAAGGCTCCAGCCGCGAGCACGCCGCCCTGTCGCCGAGGCTGCTGGGGGCTGCCGCCATCATCACCCGCAGCTTCGCCCGTATCCACGAGTCCAACCTCAAGAAGCAGGGGCTGCTGGCCTTCACCTTCGACAACGGCGACGACTACGATCGGATCAGGGAGGATGACAGGATCAGTCTACCCGACCTGGATCAATTGGCCCCCGGCCGGCAGGTGGACTGCGTGGTCAACCACGCCGACGGCACCACAGAAACGTTCAAGCTCAACCACACCTACAATGAAGCCCAGGTTGAGTGGTTCAAGGCCGGTTCGGCGCTGAATCTGCTGGCCTGATCAGTGCGGTCGGCCCGGCCCAGCACAACAGGAGGCGGAGATTAGATGGCCAAGATCCGTATCCTGCCCGAACACCTCGCCAACCAGATTGCCGCCGGTGAGGTGGTCGAACGGCCCGCTTCGGTGGTTAAGGAACTGGTGGAAAACAGCATCGATGCCGGCGCCGACCGGATCGAAGTTGAGATCGAGGGCAGCGGCACCCGTCTGATCCGCGTCGCCGACAACGGCGAAGGGATGGACGAAGACGACGTACTGATGTGCTTCGAACGGCACGGTACTTCCAAGATCACCAAAGACGACAGCGTATTCGAGGTCAGAAGTCTCGGATTCCGGGGCGAAGCAATTCCCTCCATCGCCTCTGTTTCAACCATGAACATCGTTTCCAGGCGTCGGCAGGACGAACTCGGCACGACCGTATTCAGCTCATTTGGCTCGATCAAGAAAGTGCACGAGACCGGAACCGCGGCCGGCACCGCCATCGAGGTCAAGAACCTGTTCGGCAATACCCCGGCCCGCAAGAAATTTCTGAGAACTGCCCGAACCGAGCTGTCCCACATTGATGACACGGTAAAAAGCTACGCCCTGGCCAATCCTGGGGTAGCCTTCTCGCTGAAAGTCAACGGCAGACAGTCATTCTACTTCGATCAGGATCACCACCTGGCGCAGCGCCTCTCTCATCTGCTGAAATACAGTGGTCCATTCATAGAGATCGACAGCGGACCGCCGGGTCCCGACGGTATCCGGGTCTCCGGTCTGCTGGTGCCCCCGGAATCGAGTCAGCCCGTTGCCGGTCGACTGCGGCTGTTCGTCAACAACCGGGTGATCAAGGATCGTCTTCTGGGGCACGCCGTCAACGAGGGGTTGCGCTCGTTCATGCTCAAGGGCCGCTACCCGGCCGGCATCCTCAAAGTAGATCTGTCTCCTGAAAGCGTCGATGTCAACGTCCACCCGGCAAAACATGAAGTACGGTTCAAAGACAACCGATCGGTGCACAGGATCGTCAGCGAGACGGTCAGGCAGGCCATGCGTGAAACCCAGCAGCCGTTGAGAGCGCACATTTTTTCCGAAACCGGTCCTGCCGAACCGCCTCCCCAGACCGGCGGAATGCATCGGGAGCCGACGTCTCAGCCTCAGAATGATCCCCCCCCGCCGCATCCGGCCCAGCAGGAATCGATCTACCGACTCTCACCACCCTCCTCTGAGACTTTCGAGCTGGCCGAAGATGGCCGGGAACAGAGCATACCGGTTCAAAACACGGTACCAGAGACCGTTCCTGCCGCATCAGACGCGCCCACGGTTCAAGTAGAAAACCTTGTGGTTGTCGGCTCCTTCCGCGATCTCTACATTTTCTGCCGCAACGGCGACAACCTGATCGTCATCGATCAGCACGCCGCCCATGAGCGTCTGCTCTATGAAGATCTCAGAAAGCAATATCTGCAGGGCAGGATCGCAACTCAGAACCTGCTCTTTCCGGTTACCCTGGAGCTCACCGTCTATCAATCGCAACTGGTGGAAACCAATTTGGAAGCACTCGAGGCCATGGGCTTTTCGGTTCGTGATTTCGGAGCCACCACCTGGGTCTTAAGCGGTGTGCCGGCCTTAGCCGGCAGCAGTTCCCCGCAGCAGCTGTTCCTTGAAATCCTGGAACGGTTCGGCAGCGAGAGCGGATCCCCCGGTACCGATCGTTTGGAGCACATTTTGTCCACCATGGCCTGTAAAGCGGCGGTCAAATCCGGTGACGTGCTCTCGGCAGAGGAAATCAAGGCGCTGCTCGAGCGCATGGTAAAGGCGGATCTTTTCAGTCATTGCCCCCACGGCCGACCAGTGGTAAAAGTGTTCAATCCTGTTGAAATCAAAAAATGGTTTCACCGAACCTGAGCACCCCATGTTGCGGAACAACCTTTTCACAACGCTGCTGCCCTTTCTCCTGCTTCTGCTGCTGATCAGCGGCGGCTGTGCCACCAAGAAGCCGGTGGGCCAGCTGATGGAGGTAACGGCCTATTGCGGCTGCTCCGTCTGCTGCAGCTGGGAGCGAGGCAGCTGGGCCTATCTGAAGCTTGACTTCTGGAACCGCTATGTCAGTGCCGGTCCCGAGCGAGGCCGGCATTACAGCGGCCTTACTGCCAGCGGCACCGACCCGAACGAACCACAGCCCGGGCTGTTATCGGCCGACAGCTTCTATAACCCCTGGATGATTCCGGTACGCATCCTGCCATGGTATCTGGTCCCCCAGGACGGCACCATCGCGGCCGACACCAAATTCTATCCCTTTGGAACCAGAATGTATGTACCAGGCTACGGCTGGGGAACCGTTGAAGATCGCGGCGGTGCAATCAAAGGTCCCAATCGGATCGATATTTTCTACGATTCCCACAGTGAAGCGCTGCAGTGGGGCCGCAGAAAAATCCATGTCACCATCGAGTACCCCTGATCGGGGACATCCTGTTTAGAGAAATGAACGAGGTAACCATTATCGGCGGCGGACTGGCCGGTTGCGAGGCGGCCTGGCAGCTTGCCAGACACGAGTGCCCGGTTCGATTGTTCGACATGAAACCTCTGAGGTTTAGTCCGGCTCACGAGTCCGAAGACCTGGCTGAGCTGGTGTGCTCCAATTCATTGCGCTCTGCCGATCCCCACTCTGCCGTGGGGTTGCTCAAAGACGAGATGCGCAGACTCGATTCGCTGATCATGAAGGCTGCCGATCACACCGCCGTGCCGGCAGGCAAGGCGCTGGCCGTCGATCGGCAATTGTTCGCCCGCAAGATTACTTCGACCCTGACCGCGCATCCCCTGATTACCATTGAAAGACAGGAAGTCACTGCACTTCCAGTTCAGTCCGAAGCGCCAACTATCCTGGCCACCGGCCCTCTCACTTCAGAGCCGCTGGCCCGGAGTCTGGCCGAATTCACCGGCTCATCGAGGCTATTCTTCTACGATGCCATTGCTCCGATTTTAGACGCCGAGTCGCTCGATCTGGAAATCATTTATCAGAAATCACGCTATGACGACGGTCCCGGAGATTACCTCAATTGCCCGCTGAACGAGGACCAGTACCTGCAGCTCGTTGATGACCTCAACACGGCGCAGTATGCCCCGCTGCACGATTTCGAGGAAATTAAATATTTCGAGGGCTGTCTGCCCGTCGAAGTGATCAGCGCTAGAGGGGTCGAAACCCTGCGCTACGGTCCCATGAAGCCGGTCGGCCTGGAGAACCCGCGCACCGGGGAGCTGCCCCATGCAGTGGTACAGCTTCGCAAAGAGAATCGGCAGGGAACGCTCTACAATATGGTCGGCTTTCAGACCAAACTTACCCATGGCGAACAGAAAAGAATATTTCGGCAGCTGCCCGGTCTTGGCAAGGCTGAGTTTGCCCGCTTCGGCTCGATCCACAGAAACACGTTCATCTGCGCCCCCGAACTTCTGCTGCCCACCCTGCAGACCCGTAAGAATCCTCAGCTGCTGGTGGCCGGCCAGCTTTCAGGGGTCGAGGGCTATGTGGAGTCGACTGCCATGGGGCTATTGGCGGGTATCAACGCAGCCCGGCTCGAGCGGGATAACGAGCCGCTCAGGCCGCCTGCTCACACTGCGCTGGGAGCGCTCATCACCCATCTCACCGAATCAGATCCGCGACATTTTCAGCCGTCCAATGTGAATTTCGGCCTCTTTCCGGCCTGGGAGAAGAAGATACCCAAGCGGCTCAGGGGACAGATCAGAGCGGAGCGTTCCGGAGTTGCGTTGAAGAAGTGGGTCCTGGAGAACCGGCTTTAAGGAAAAAGCGGACACAATACCTCGCCCGTCCTTTACTGCTCTGCCTCCCTGAAACTCCAATAGGGATACTCAAGCTGGTAGGATGCCACCAGACCGGGGCTGTGTTCCCTGCTGGCCACCAGCCAGAGGTTGGCGCTTCGATCCTTTACCGAAGTGATCTTCTGGGCATCGGTCTCGGGGTAGAGTACCAGGGCATTGTCTGCACTGTATTCGATATCTCCCGAACCTTTGAATATGCCCATATGCGGTGTTTCGTCATAAGCCCCCTTATCTCCTCTGGTGAGCTCGGAGATAATCAGAAACGACACATGGTGCTCGTCCCTGATCGACTCGAACTGTCGAAGCCAGGCATCGATACCGGTGCGGCGTTCGCTGAAGTCCTTGAAGGGCAGTTTGTGCAGGCTGTCGATAACGACCACGCAAAAATTCTGCCGGGTCTCGTGCCTGATGAAGTCGATGTGCCGACACATGATCTCGGGGCTTAAGGCTCGGTCATTCACCACCCTGAAATGGTTCAACATCTTCTTGAACTGGCTGTGGGCCTTTTCAAAACGAAGTTTTTCATCCTCTGAAAAGGAACTCTCGACCAGTTTGTCCCCTTCGATCCGGCTCAATCGGGTCATCGTCCGCTGGTAAATTTTCTGACGCCCGTTCTCAAAATCATAGTAGAGCACCGGCACGCCCCGACGGGCCATTTCGCTGCCGACCTGAATCATGAAACAAGACTTGCCCGCCTTGGGGGGGCCCCCGATCACATTGATGCCATGAATACCTTTGAGGGCCTCGTCGAGAGCCGGAAACCCCGATCGCAAGTTGGCGTAATCATCACTCTGCTGACTTTTGATCTGTTCGAAGAAACGATCATGTTCACGACGGGGGCTGGCGAAAGGGGAAAAGGCCCTGGAGTTTCGGGCCATGGAGATCACCGACGCGCCAAAATCGCTGCCCTTGTCCCGGGCCAACTGCCAGAGATTGTAGTTACGAGGAACTCCTGGAGGCCAATTGAGCAATCGCACCTTATGGCCGATTCGGCTGGCCAGCGCCCTGGCCCTGAGTTCTGATTCGGCGTTGTTGGCAACAACTATAAACAGGGTGCGAATGAATTCGAAACGATTCGTCTCGATGCTTTCAAACAACTGGCTATCGGGCACCGCAATCCCGGGCAGCCCCATCTGCTTCAGAGTGAGCAGGTTTTCTTCTCCCTCGCAGAGAACCAGGGCCCCGTTTTCACAGCGCTGTATTTCCTGGACATTGAAAATCTGAAACTGCTCGGTGGTCATCTCATCGTTGCCGTGCCAGAAAAAATCCTCGGCCCGGTCGGGATTGACGCAGCGTGCCGTGTAGCAGTTACCGTCTTCCTGGAAATATGGATAGACGATGTAGCGGCCGTTGTAGCCGATTGACAGGGCGTTCAGCACCTGCTTCCTGACGGTGCTCTGGCCAAAGTGCTCGATAATGGTGTCGGTCAGGTTATCCTGGAACGATTTGATCTCCTGGTTGATCGACTGTACCGGATAGTCGGTCAGGCGCAATGCATACTCGCGATCTGGATCGAAGCCGGGGGTTTGCTCCGGATCAAGCTTGACCAGTGAAGAGTACCAGAGAGGAAAACCTCCGGGTACACAGCGATTGAGACAACGAAAAAAACCATGGAAAAAGCTCTCTGGATTGACACTCACCACCAGTTTGCCGCTGCCGTCCATTCCTTTTTCCGGGCAGAACGGACAATCCCCCACCAGTGTTGCATTGTCCCGACTGGTATTACTCAGGTTATTACCATAAAACTCTAATACGGCCTGTGCATAGTCGCTCATGGAAATCTCGTAGTGATAGATGTTGAAGGGATTTTTTGGAGATGCGCCCTCTCTGTCTACTATATTAGCGTGCCGGGCTCGATCTTATCAACCATTAGATGATAAGGCCGCTGCCGGGATCACCACCCGCTGGCTGCAGAGAAGCTCCACCAGTTCAGCCAGGGGCAGACCGACCACATTGGAATAGGATCCCTCGACCGCCTCAACCAGCACCCCGCCCCGGTCCTGGATACCATAGCCTCCGGCCTTATCCATGGGTTCTCCGGTGTGCACGTAAGACTTTGCCCAGTCCAGTCCGAAAGGCTTGAAGCGGACCGTCGATACCACTGAATCAATTGCACAGAACGACCGCTTCAAATGATACAGACAATAGCCGGTACGGACCTGGTGTTCCCTGCCGGACAGCTGCATCAGCATGTCCACTGCCTGTGCTTCGCTATCCGGTTTAGTGAGTAAACGACCGTCAATGATCACCACCGTGTCGGCGGCGATCACCCAGGAAGAGGGGTGGGTGCCACCGATCGCTTCGCCCTTGAGGCGGGCCAGACGATGCACATAATCGCGTTCGCCCTCGCCCTCCGTGGGCGACTCGTCTACCTCGGGAACCACGATGGTAAACTCGATACCCAAGCGGGCCAGCAATTCCCGTCGGCGCGGCGAACCGGAGGCAAGGATCAGTGATTGGATGGTGGTAAACATAAGCTGATATGGGTTTCACCGAGACACGATATTTGAATTAAGGGGGAATTGAGGAATTGGAATTAAGGGGGAATTAAGGGGACACAATACTTAATTCTGAATGCATGAATTAAGTATTGTGTCCCCTTAATTCTGTTGTGTCCCCTTAATTCCCCCTTAATTCTGTCCCAGGTTTTACAAAACGAGATTGCCCGTGCTAAGATGGTTCTTACTTTAATTAATCGATTTATTTATTAACCACCAGGCACCTCAACATAGGACAAAGTGATAACTTTAACACATCTTTTTTGCGCTCCGACGATCTCGCCCCGCCATCCATGCGTGTCATCAAAGTCAGCCTCATACTGATCTGGGTCCTTTTGCTGGGACTGCTGATTCAGCGCGATTATTTCGTTCGCACCCTGGATACCAGGGAGGTCATGGCCCTGGAGCGTGACAAACGGGTCGAATACCAGTCCATCTATTTCAAGGACGAAAAAATCGGCTACGTGGAGAATCAATTTATTCCACGGGATGACCAGACGCTGGAGGTACGCCAGCAGGCCAAAATGGAGCTCATGATCGCCGGGCAGAATCATCCGGTGGAACTGGATCTCGAGGCATTGCTGGGCAGCCAGAGTGATCTGCGCAGTTTTCAGTTTTCATTCAACTCCCCATTCTACCAGATGCGCGCCCACGGCACCGTCGATGGTGAAACCGTGAGCTTTGAGCTGGACACCGGCAACAGCGTGGTCTCCGACCAGATCGTTCTGGAGGGGCCACCCAGGCTTTCCACCTCCAGGCGTTCCTATCTCCTGGGCCAGGATATAGACGTCGGAGAAAAACTCAAGATACCATGGTTCGATCCATTCTCGCTGACCGGCAAGGAATCGGTAATCGAGTATAAAGGCAAAGAAAAAGTCCTGATCAACGACCGGATTTACAACCTGCATCGCTTCACTGAGAATTTTGGCGGTGCCAGGCTGAATTCCTGGCTCGACGACAACGGCTTGGTAATCAAGGAGGAGTCCCCCGCCGGCTTCGTCTTTATCAAGGAGCCGGAATTCAAGGCCAAGTCGATGGTGTCCTCCGACGAGGACCGTGCCGACCTCCTGGCCTCGGTTGCGGTCCAGGTCACCGGTGAAATGTTCGATCTCGCCGACAGGAAAGAGGCACGCTACAGGATCAGTGTGCCCGACGACGTCCAGTTCGACCTCAATTCAAACCGTCAGACCTTTGATGAAACCAGCCGACTGCTCACCCTGGTCAAAGAGGATCTTTCTTCGAGTTCAGGCTCTGCGGACTGCAATGTTACACAGGAGCAGTTAGAGGCCACGCCCTATATCCAGGCCGGCGCGCCGGAAATCATCGAACAGAGCCTGGCGCTCACCCGTGACCTCGAAGACGATCTGGACAAGGTCAGGGCCCTGGCGGAGTGGATCTACACCTACCTGGAGAAGCGCCCGGTCATTGGCATACCCGATGCACTGACCACCCTGAGCACAGGCATTGGCGACTGCAACGAACACGCTTCATTGTTCGCCGCCCTGAGCAGGGCGGCGGGGATCCCAACCACCATTGCCGTGGGGGTCGTGTATCATAAGGAAGCATTTTATTACCATGCCTGGAACGAAGTATGTGTGGACGGTCAATGGATAAGTCTCGATACGACGACCAATCAACTGCCTGCCGATCTGAGCCATTTGAAATTCATCGAAGGCGAACTGCAGGAACAGATAAAAATCGGTGCACTGATCAACAATCTGCAAATTGAACCGCTGCACCAGTAATAATCAATTCCACGACAATGTCCGACGACATGCGCGAGACGATTCTCACACTGGAAAAGCTGACCAAAAGATTCGATCGGTTGACCGCCGTTGACGCGGTGGACCTACAGGTGGTTAAAGGTGAAATTCTTGGTTTTCTCGGTCCCAACGGAGCGGGAAAAACCACCACCATCAAGATGATTGCCGGTCTGCTGCAGCCAAGCTCCGGAGCAATCTCCATCTGCGGCAACGATATCATCAGCTCGCCTATTCACTGCCGCCAGCTCACCGGCTATATCCCTGATCGCCCGTTTCTCTATGAAAAACTGACCGGCGCCGAGTATCTCAGCTTTATTGCCAGCCTCTACCCCACCGATAATGAGCAGGAGCGGGCATCACAGGGCGACAAATATCTGCAATTGTTTGACCTCCATGACTGGCGCAACAACCTGATCGAGAGCTACTCCCATGGCATGCGTCAGAAGTTGATCATGACCTCGATCTTCATGCTCGAACAACCGCTGATTGTGGTCGATGAGCCCATGATAGGGCTTGACCCGAAAAGCGCGCGCATCGTCAAGGAACTTTTTAAATCCAAAGCCGAGAGTGGTACGACAATATTTCTGTCAACCCATTCCATGGAGATCGCCGAGGAGCTGTGTCACCGGGTGTGCATCATCAGAGACGGCCGCATCATCGCCGAGGGCAGTGTCGACTCGCTGAAGGCCGAGGCTACGCACGGTGCGGCCAACCTCGAGGATCTGTTCCTGGAGTTAACCGGGGCCTTTGAGCTCCAGGAGGTGGTGGCCGCCCTGCGCCACGGCTGAACCCATGTCGAGGCTCTACCTTCCTTTCTTCAGATCGGCAAAAAACCGGTTTTTCGCCACTCGGGCGCAACTCAAAGGGGTGGTCCTGGCTGCCCTCGGAACGCTGATCTGTGCGGCGCTCTACCTGCTCACCTACAAGAGCGTGAGCTATTTCCACAGCCAGAGCGAACTCGGTATCATATTGTCCATGAAGATTTTCCAGATGGCCTGGATCACCATCTTCGCGATGCTCATCTTTTCGTCGATGATCACCGGTGTCACTACCCTTTACCTGTCCAAAGACAATGAAATCATCGTCGCTGCCCCGGTGACGCTCGAAGAACTTTTCAGGATGCGCATGATGACCACCTTTCTCAATACGTCCTGGATGATGCTTCTGTTCTCCTTGCCTATTTTCGGAGCCTTCGGGGTGGTCTTTGAAACAGGCCCCCTCTACTGGCCGCTGCTGCTTGCCGCCGTCCCGGCCACCGCCTTTACCGCCAGCAGTTCAGCCATACTGTTCGTGATTGTGTTGGTCTACCTTTTTCCCGCCCGGCGTACCAAGGACATTATCGTCTACCTGTCGATCTGCTTCGGCGTTTTCCTCTATCTCATCTTCCGGCTGATGCGCCCCGAAGATCTGGTAAACCCTGAGAAATACGGCCAGTTCGTTGAATATATGTCGGCCATCTCCAACCCTGCCGGTTTCTGGCTGCCGGCCAGTTGGACCTCGAACATGCTGTCCGCCTACTTGCTTGACAGGGAAATTGACGGACTGCTTTTAAGCCTGATTCTACTGACGCCGCTGGTGCTGATAGTTTGCGGAGAATTTTTGATGGCCCGCCTCTTCGTCTCGGGCTTTTCCAAGTCCCAGGAGTCATTCGGCGGTCAGCATCGCTTCAAGGAGGTGGCCTGGGGACGATCACGGCTGCTCTGGATCTTTCGCAAGGAAACCATCGCCTTCCTGCGGGACTCCAAGGAATGGTCCCAGTTCTTCATGATCGGCGCGCTGGTAATCGTCTATCTTTACAACTTCAAGGTGCTGCCGCTGGAGAGAACTTTCGGTAGTACCTATGTTGCTAATCTCATCGCTTTCGGCAACATCGGCTTGAGCGGCTTTCTGGCAGCCGCCCTGGCAGCACGCTTCGTCTATCCCTCGATCGGAGCTGAGGGAGGAGCCTTTTACCTTATCAGAACCTCGCCCATGAGCGCGACCCGGTTCTTTTTCTACAAATACCTTTTTTACCTGATCCCGTTCACGGTGCTTATCGTGGTGCTGATCAGCGTGTCAAATCATTTCCTGCAGATTGAGGGGCCGATGTGGTGGGTGTCGCTTTTCAGTGCTCTGCTGATTTGCTGGACGGTGGTGGCCCTGGCACTTGGCTTCGGGGCCATATTTGCCGACTATCACGCGGAGAACAGGAGTGCAGCCATGGGTCCAGGTTCGGTATTCTACTTCTTCTGTGCGATTTCCTATATGCTGGTAGTGCTGTTCAGCGGTATCTCACCTTCCTATCGGCTTGTCCGTTCCTGGTTCAATGACAGTAGCATGCCGCTCTCGGATGCGATCCTGGTGTTTTTCTGGATTATTGCCGTAATCACCCTGTCCACGGTGGTATTTGGATTAATCTGCCGAAAGGGCATTGGCGCCCTCAGGGCCCGCTGAGGACCGCTGAGTAAAGCTGTCAAAGCGTAATCCTGGGGATAGTCAGCCCATTATTGCATAACCGCCATCGACGGTGATCACCTGCCCCTGGATCATGTTGGAGAGGTTGGAACACAGAAACAGGGTCACGTCAGCAACATCGTCGGTGGTGATCAATCGGCCCAGGGGGGTGCGCTGCAGGGCGTTTTCGAGGATTATTTCCCGGTTGGGGAATTTTTTCAGCGCATCGGTGTCCACCACGCCGGCACTGATCGTATTGACCCTGATGCCGCGCGGTCCGAATTCCACCGCCAGGTGGCGCACCAGTGATTCGAGCGCCGCCTTGGAGGCACCAACCGTGGTATAGTTCTCAATGGCCCGCACCGACCCGAGGCTCGAGACGGCAATCACCCTGCCCCCCTCTTGCATCAAGGGATAAGCGTGATGCACCAGGCCAAGCAGGGCCCGGGCGTTGATATTCATGGCCCAGTTCCAGTGCCGCTCGGTCAGCTCCATCACCGGTTTGAGAACGCCGGAGGCGGCATTGCTGACCAGCACGTCGAGTCTGCCGAAATCCCCGGCGATGGCGTCGAACATGGCCTTGACGTCCGACTCGTTGGCAACGTTGGCCTTGATCAGCAGGCAGCGCTGACCTAGTTTCTCAACTTCTTCGGCGGTGGCCAGTGCATCCTGCTTGTGACGCACGTAGTTGACCACGATGTCCATGCCGTGCTCGGCCAGCCTCAGGGCAATCGCTTTGCCGATACCCCTGGAGCCGCCGGTTACCAGGGCAACTTTTCCCGTCATATTGAACATGAGAAGGCCTCATCAATGAAATTGACCCGTTTCTACCCGGAAACGAGAAATTTTAGCATAAGATCGAGTACAACGACGCACAGAGAATATAATCTTTTTCCTGATGGAAACTATACATAGCCGCATAAGTTCAAGGCGCCTAATCGGGCAAAGAGCGAGCGATTAGCCGGCGGAACGGCCTTTCGCGCGGTTTGCAGGCAACGCAGCGAGTGAAGCAGAGCCTGATGAGACGAATCGGACTTATGTCGCTCTGTACAGTGCCTTCAACCCTGGGCTTGGGCCATGGCCCGGCGCAGCGAACTCAACATAAAACGAAACGGGTTGAACGGCACCGGATTCAAAATCGACGGTGCCGAAAATCCACTTCCGGCAAAAGATGATGGCTTCTCACCGACACACTCGAGCGATTCGATCCTGGCTCCGGCAATTCCTCTGGCCGCGGCTGCTCGCCAGATCGGGCTTTTGTTTTCATCAAGTTCAAGCAGCGACAGCAATATGGTGTCGACTCCCACCGGGTCTCTGCTGGCGCACAAACAACCGAGCTCAAGCAATTCGCCATTGATCGGTCCGCGTCTGCTCATCACCTCGATACCGTCAGCCATGGTTACCTGGCTTGGAAGTAAGGCGGCCAGATCAAGCATCAGGTCACCGAATTTCTGGTGGGACAACCCGTTTTTCATGTGACAGATCGCCTTGCGCATCCCGCAGACAATACCGAAGAGATTTTTTACCCCGATGGTCACATACATCTGGCTGTGGGCCTTTATCCGGGGCAGGTTGACGAACAGATCGCAATCGAGCGCTTCCTGGGCGATACCAACTCTGACACCGTGGGTGAGAAGGTGCTCTTGAGGAGTTTTAAATTCCACCGCGTGCACACCCAACCCCTGGAGGCCGGCACTTATCCCCATTTTTTTCATGACCTGGGAGGCGCTGCCGAAGGACGGGGAGTCCCCGATTGCCAGACGCGCCCCCTGATCAACAAACCACTCCGCTACCCCCCTCACGAACCGGGCATCGGAGCAGGCCAGCTTCGAGGCCCTGCTGCTGATCAGATTCGGTTTGAGCAGTACAGAAGCCCCATGCAGGCTTTTCACCACCCCCAGATGCGGCGCGGCCTGATCGCAGAAGTCCTTTATCCTCTCGACATCGTAGTTCCGGCTCGTGCCGATGACTATGGGGATCTTGTCAACCATGAGATGGGCAACTGAAAATCAATAGCTTACCTCGGACGACTAGCGACTGAATGGGATGACTCGTGTCCTGATCACATCGTCGTTGGCTTTGATCAGATCGACGATGGTGTCGGGAACATCCGCCTCCATATCGATGATGTTGTAACCGATGGTGCCGTTGGATTCGTTCTTGTATGAGTCGATATTTATCCGGTTGTCGCCCAGCACGTTGGTGATAAAGGCAATCATGCCGGGTACGTCCCGGTTGATCACGATCAGCCTGGTTCGCACCAGGTCGGAGGGAATCATCTCGATGTTGGGAAAATTGACGCTGTTGGTGATGTTGCCGTACAGCAGGTAGTTGGACATCTCCCGCACCGCCATCATGGCGCAATTCTCTTCGGATTCTGAGGTGGAGGCACCGAGATGGGGGGTGAGCAGTACCCGATCATGGCCAATCAATGCCTCGGTTGGAAAATCGGCGATATAGCCTTTGAGGCGGCCGCTGTCCAGTGCTTCCAGCACGGCCCCCTGGTCGACTATTCCGCCCCGGGCATAATTGACCAGCAGTGCCCCCTTCTTCATTCGGGCGATGAATTCGCTGTTGACCAAATTTTTGGTTTTTTCCACCAGCGGGACGTGCAGGCTGACGATATCGGCCTTGCCGATGGCCTCGTCGAGGGAATGGACGAGTTCGACATCGGGCAGCAGCATATGGATGTTGGACAACACCGGTTTCGGGTCGAAGCCTTTTACCTTCATGAACCGGTGCACACCCCCGTTGGCCAACCTCACGCCGATCTGCCCCAGGCCGATAACCGCAAGCGTCTT
>CBFCWR010000028.1:0-15317 GCA_965601575.1 uncultured Desulfofustis sp.
CGGTATCGGTGAGTTCAAGTTCCAACCAGTCACAGCAGTCGAGCTTCTGCATTCTGGTGACCAACTCGTGGTATCCGTCCTCGCGAAGGCCGGTTACATGTAGACTCAGGTTTACTTTAGCCGGGGCCGGCAGCTCGATTTTCATCTCGCCGTTATCCGACAGGCAGCAGTGCAGGAAGGTGCGGGCTTAGTGTTTGACCGCATTGACAAAGCGCATCTTGACGTCATAGAGGATGTTGCGCATTAATTCGCCTTCCTCATCCGTCAAGTTGCCTTTGGTCTTCTGTTCTAACACGACAAGCGTATCGATGGCATGCCTGGCCAGATCAAGGTTGACAAACGTCTCGCCACTTTCTGGATCGGGTAACTCACCCAGGTGGTAGAGAACCGAGGTGTTGAGAGACATGACGAAGGTAGAAAAAGTCACCTCCGGCATCACACATTGCCCCTCCTTGTCTGGTACTTCTCCTTCACCGCACACATTACTGCTGTTTTTTTCTTCAGCCATACTAATCCCTCTGGTGACCGGGACTGTCCCGGCGATGCTGAAATTAAGCTTACAGATCGAAACTTTGGGCGCCGTTGATGTTTTCAATTGCCCGAACCCGCTCCAGCACCTCGGCTGGAATCAACTGGTCGGTACCCAGAAAAATGATATTCTGCTTACTCTCTATCTCGCGTCCAACCGTCATCCTGGATATATTCACGCCGCTTCTGCCCAGCTCGGTGCCTAAAGCTCCGATGACTCCTGGGACATCGTTGTTAAAGACTAATAACATCGGCCCGGAGGGCAAGGCTTCGAGCCTAAAATTATTCAATCTCACCAATCGGGGCTCGTTTTTGCCGAACACGGTGCCCACCAGTACGTTTTTCTCAGCATCGGTGGCCACCCCAATGGAGAGCGTGTTGATGAAATCTGAGGTTTTGTCAGTTCGAGATTCGACAATCTTGATGCCACGGTCCCTGGCAATGATAGGGGCGTTAACGTAGTTAACCGCATCCTTTAAAATGGGAGTAAAGAGGCCTTTGAGAAATGCCACCGTGATGGAATTCGTATCGAGTTCCGCCAGGTTGCCGCCATACTCGATGGCGATCTCCTGAATACCGCCCTTGGCCAGCTGCATATGCATGTTGCCGAGCATTTCACCAAGCGTGATGTAAGGACCAACCTGGGCCAGGACGTCGTCGCTGACCGAGGGCACGTTGACGGCGTTGGTCACCGTTCCTTTTTTCAAATAATCGGCCACCTGCTCGGCTATGGCGATGGCCACATTCTCCTGGGCCTCGCTGGTTGAAGCACCGAGGTGCGGTGTGCAGATAAAGTTGTCCAATCCAAGCAACGGACAATTTTCCAGAGTTGTCGGTTCCTGGGAGAACACATCGAGAGCGGCGGCACCAATTTTATTGGCCTTCAGAGCCTCGTACAGGGCATCCTCATCACAGACGCCTCCCCGCGCGCAATCGATAAACATGGCATCACCCTTCATGTTGTCAAAAAACTCTGTGGATACCAGATTCTTCGTCTCTTTGGTAAGCGGCACATGGACAGAAATCACATCGCTCCGCCTGGCCAGTTCAAGCAGATCCACCAGCTCAACGCCCAGCTTTTCGGCAACTTCCCTGGGCATGTGAGGGTCGAAGGCGATGGTCTTCATTTTCAATCCCTGGGCTCTGCTCGCGGCAATACTGCCTATCCTGCCGATACCAATGACCCCGAACGTCTTTCCGGTGAGTTCTCGTCCCATGAATTTTTTCTTCTCCCACCGTCCTGCTTTCATCGAGGCAGTGGCTTGGGGAATATTTCGGGACAGGGACATCATCATCGAGATAGCCAATTCAGCGGTGGTGGTGGCATTGCCATCGGGTGCGTTCATGACGATGACCCCTTTCTGGCTAGCGGCCGGGACATCGACATTGTCGAGCCCAATACCAGCGCGGCCCACCACTTTGAGCCGACCGGCCGACTCCAGTAAATCAGCCGTCACCTTGGTCGCACTTCGGATGATCAACCCTTCGTACTCACCGATGGCCGCCTTTATTTCGTCAGGGCTCAGCCCCGGTCTGAAATCAACCTCGATGCCTGCATTTTCAAGAATTTCAACCCCGATAGGGGCTAGATTATCGCTAATTAACACTCTCATCTTACTACGTTGCACCCTCTCATGTTGGTGGTTAATCAAGATGTTTTGTGAACTGGGAATTCCGATGTCCCCGGGTTCAGATGGAGACCGCAGATATAAAAGCAGGGAAGTATAATTGCAAATTCTGAAGAGGACAAGCGCAAAGCGAGCGTGGAATCTAAATCTGGTTGAATTATACCGATCAAAACGATATAAGACCTGCTGTTTGTAGTCGGATGACAGATAAAATTTAATGTATTTCTCTCATCTGCTCCTTTCATGCTTATCACTTATAAACCTAAAATGCTTAGCTATTACACTCATCTCAACAGGTGCATTCATGCAGCAAACCAGATTACGTTTTCCACCAAGTCCGACGGGTTATTTACACATCGGTGGTGCCAGAACAGCACTTTACAATTGGCTTTTTGTAAAAAAAACCGGGGGCAAACTTGTCCTGCGCATAGAGGATACTGATGCAGACCGTTCCACCGAGGAGTCCATAAGCGGTATAATTGATGGCCTCGAGTGGATGGGAATCGACTGGGACGAAGGTCCTTACTTCCAGACAGATTTCAGCGCCGATCACCGCCGTGCAGCGGAAAAATTGCTGCAGGAGGGAAAAGCCTATCACTGTTTTTGTACCAGAGAGGAACTCGAGCAGAAGCGTGAAGCGGCACTCGCTGCCAAGCAGAACGTGGGCTACGATGGCTGTTGCAGGAAGTTGAGCGAGGCCCAGGTTGAAGCGAAACTGCAGGCAGGAACCCCGGCAGTGATAAGATTCAAGGTACCGGATAGGCAAGGGAAAATCGGCTACGATGACGAAGTTCTCGGGCGCATTGAGAGTTCTTACGATGAGATCGACGATTTTGTCATTGTCAGGTCAAACGGTTCTCCGCTTTATCTGCTCAGCAACGTGGTTGACGACGTGAGAGACAGGATCAGCCACGTGGTGAGGGGGCAAGATCACATGACCAATACGGTTAAACAGTTGCTGCTTTATGAGGCACTGGATGCACCTGTCCCCGTATTTGCCCACATGCCGCTGACGCTGGACACAAAAAAAGCAAAAATCTCAAAAAGAAGTCATGGAGAGATTGTGGCGGTGCAGTTTTACCGGGATCACGGCTTTCTTCCCTGGGCCTTCAACAATTTTCTTGTCCTGCTGGGCTGGTCGCCCGGCGACGACCGAGAAATCTTCTCGAAGGAGGAATTGATCGAGGCCTTCAGCCTGGATCGAATAAACAAATCGGCGTCGATTTTCAATTATCGCAAGGGTGATCCCAAGTTTTTCACCGACCCCAAAGCAATCGCCATCAACGAGCATTACTTGCGCACCATGGAAGTCAAGGAGCTCGCGCCTCTGGTGAAGGAGGTACTCATTGGTGAGGGGCTCTGGCAGGACGAGTACGATCGCAGTCGTCGTCAATGGTTTTTCGACACCATTGATCTGATTAGAAGCAGGTTCCACATCCTCACTGATTTCGCCACCATGGGCCGGGCCTATTTTTCAGACGAGTTCACGATAGAGGAAAAACCGCTTAACAAAAATTTACTCAAACATCCGGGCCTCGAACAATGGCTGCCGGAACTCGCAGATGACTATGAGCAGCTCACAGACTTCTCCTTGGAGGAAACAGAAAGGCTGGCCAGGGCCTGCGCCGAACGTGTCGAGGTGAAGCCGGGAGTAATCATCAACGGCATGCGTACGGTGGTTACCGGCCAGCTTGCCGGTCCCTCGATGTTTGATGTGCTGGTGACGATTGGCCAGCAGAAGGTTGTCGAACGTTTGCGCAAAACCCCGCAACTTTTTCCCTAAAGGCAGCGATAATGAGTACCTCGACCGAACCCAACAGCGTCGGCAGACCGCTTGACTTCATCAGGCAAATTGTTGACCAGGATCAGAAAAGTGGCACGCATGCCGTGCCGGTAACTAGATTTCCTCCGGAGCCAAATGGTTTCCTGCACATAGGCCACGCCAAATCGATCTGTCTCAATTTCGGTATAAGCAATGAATATGGCGGCCAATGCCATCTTCGCTTCGATGATACCAACCCCAGTAAGGAAGAAGTTGAATATGTCGAGTCGATCAAAGAGGATGTGCGGTGGCTGGGGTTTGACTGGCAGGAGCATCTCTACTTTGCCTCTGATTATTTCGAGAAACTTTACGATTTTGCAGAACAGCTCATTCACAGAGGAAAAGCATATGTCTGCGACCTGTCTGCCGAAGACATTCGAAAGTACCGCGGCACCCTGACCGAGCCCGGAAAAGACAGCCCCTTCCGGGATCGTTCGGTGGAAGAAAATCTCGAGCTTTTCAGAAACATGAGAGACGGTGTCTATAAGGAGGGGAGCAGAGTTTTAAGGGCCAAGATAGATATGAGTTCTCCGGCCATCGTCATGCGCGACCCGGTCCTTTATCGAATTGTTTATGCCTCGCATCACCGCACCGGGGATAAGTGGTGTATTTATCCGATGTACGATTTCACCCACTGCCTTTCCGATATGTTGGAGGAGATCACCCACTCGCTCTGTACCCTTGAATTCCAGGACAATAGGATGCTCTATGACTGGGTTCTCGACACCCTGGAAACGCCCTGTCATCCGCGACAGATCGAATTCGCCAGGCTCAACTTGACTTACACGGTGATGAGCAAGCGCAAACTGCTTCAGCTCGTCGATGAACATCACGTAGACGGTTGGGATGATCCCCGAATGTTGACCATTTCTGGGCTGAGGAGAAGAGGCTACACGCCGGGTTCGATCAGGAAATTCTGTGATCTGATCGGCATCGGCAAAAAGCAGAGCTGGATTGACATGGGGGTACTTGAAAATGCGGTGCGTGATGATCTCAACGAGAGAGCACCGAGGGTAATGGGAGTGCTTGAACCGCTTAAAGTGGTGATAGATAACTACCCTGAAGACCTGATCGAAGAAATTACCGCCCAGAATCACCCCCAGAAGCCGGAGATGGGTAGCCGGATCCTGCCCTTTAGCAAGGAACTCTATATCGAGCGTAATGATTTTATGGAGGATCCTCCGAGGAAATTTTTTCGCTTGGGACCAGGAAGGGAGGTTCGGCTGCGTTACGGCTACTATATTACTTGTGTGTCTTATGAAACCGACACCGACGGAAATGTCACCCTGCTGCACTGCACGTATGATCCGGAGACCAAAGGCGGCAGCTCACCGGATGGTCGTAAAGTGAAAGGAACTATTCACTGGGTATCGGCGAAAGATGCAGTCGACGGAAAGGTTTACCTGTACGACCGACTTTTTGAGGTTGAGCATCCGGATGGGGACAAAGATGTCGATTTCAAGACCCACCTCAACCCCGACTCCAGAAAAATTCTGGAGGGCTGCAAACTGGAGCCTTCACTGGCCGATATTGAAGACGGCGTACAAGTGCAGTTTGAAAGACAGGGATACTTTTGTCTAGATCCAGTGCTCTCCAGTCCAGGTAATCAGGTATTCAACCGAGTGGTGACGCTGCGCGATTCCTGGGCGAAGGTAAAAAAATAGATCGGGCGGAGGTTAGTTTCAATCCTCTCCCTAGACCAAAAGCTTTACAATAAAATAGATCAGCACCAGCGTCCCGATACCGGCAAGCGCCGATACCAGGCGTATTATGGAGGTAGAGAAACGCGGCCCCATCGACTGATCATTGCCCAGATTCAGGGCAGCGAGTTTCTCGAGGTTCTCTTCCATGGACTCCTTTCGATCCAGCGCGGGTCGTTCATTGCTGATCAACTCCTCGCTGGTGACTTGGGGCGTTTCCCTTGTCACCTCTTTCTTATCGTTTTCAGGAACCATAGCTGCCACCATGTCTTGTTTCCGGAACCATTACCTCCACGCTATTCATGCCCCCTGTGTGCATCAGATCTCTTCAACGCTGCCTCCCCGCCTCGAATCCCCTGCCCCGCACTTTCCGGGAATCACGGAATGGACCCCTCCAAAAAATACGTCTTTGCTCTCCCAGAGGTTGATTTTCACGTGGCGCTGGACCTCTTCCAGGGCTTCCTGCGAAAACCCGGGTTCAACCTGGAGTATTTCGCCATCCCAGAATAGTCGAGGTGCTTCAACGGCGGTCTTCAGGGGACGATCGAAATCGACGATCTGACTGAGCACCTGACTCACAGATGTTCGTATCCGTTTGGAACCGCCGCTGCCGATCACAAGTTGTATCCGATCATCTTTCACGAGCAGTGAGGGGGACATCATGGACCCCACCCGCTCTCCGGGAGGACTGGAGTGAAACCCATCGGGATGTAGATCGTCCTCGCCCATCATGTTGTTCAGCATGACGCCCGTATCGGGTGCAAAATATCCTGACCCTTCACCGTTGGAAAACGTCATGGCCGCGCAATTTCCAAATTTGTCGGCAATACTGATATGGGTCGTGCCACGGCTGAACATACGGATCTGCTCAACCGAGCCGCTCGCTACTTTGCCATCTTCCATGAAGGTTTTAAGCTGCGTCGGTGTGGTAACCCCCAGGGCCCTTATTTTTTCAACTTCACGCATAAGGGTGACGGTGCGCATGATCTGATTTCCTTCTCCCCATTCGCCACCATAAGCTCCCGCTTTCTGCTGCAGACCGATGGACAGGCCTATCATCGTACCACCTACCGAGGGTTCTGAAGTAGTCAGCAGTTCGTAATCCCTGTATGGTACCCTCAAGGGCGGCCGCTCATGCACTTGATAGCTGGCCAGGTCTTCCCTGGTCAACCAGCCTCCGCCTTCCTCCATTTCTTTATCTATGTTGGCAGCAATCTCACCCCGATAGAAACTTTCCCCCTGGTCGTCGGCCACCATATCAAGGAAATCAGCACATCGCCTGTTTACCAACATGTCTCCAGGTTTCTTTAATATTCCTCCAGGTTCATAAAGATCTCGTCCACGATCAGTCTGAGTGACGATCGGGTAAATCAGTTTGAGAAACATTCCCTGCTGCTCATTGATGCGGTGTCCCAGGGCAAAGTTTCTAGCCGGTTCCAGCACTTCGCGAAGACTCATCCGGCCGAGCTTCTTCTGGGTATGAACCAAACCTTTCAGCGTCCCTGGCACAGCAACGGAACCGAGACCGATATTGAAATCCTGATCAGATCCTGAAAAGCTCACGGTTACCGGGAAGAAGTGGGTATCTTCAGGATTGACCGTGCGCCCCAAGCCGGGAGTGTCGACAAAGAAATCAAAAAACAGGTTCTGACCTGAAGATTGATCATGGCCGATCAGGTAGCCCCCGCCCCCCAGGCTGGTCAAACAGGGTTCAACCACCGCCGAGGCAAAACCGGCGGCGACCATGGCATCGAAGGCGTTGCCGCCCTGTTTGATTATTTCAACCGCTGTGCGGCTGACCATCTGGTGTCCGGAAGCGACGATCGACTTCTCATAGAGGCTCATTGCCAAAACTCCTTCTGGATCGCCCTGACGACCTGATGAAAATCCTTGGTGCTCTGGTAAATTTTCCGCATCTGATCGGCACCGGTTCCGCCTGATATGATTGAATCAAGATGTTCCAGATATGAGTCGCATCCCAATTTCGAGGCGTAGGGAGATACTTTGCTCTTCAGAATCATTGACGCCAGCCTGAACTGCATCGGATGGTCACCGAGAATGGCGGTGGGATCGACGAATCGTCCCTCGAGGCCATGCCGTGCTGCCTGCCACTTATTCGCTTTGAGAAGATAGGGATTCAAAGCGCCTGAACTCTCCACCTCTTCGGCAAGCCAGACCGCACTACTCTGGATAAGAGCAACCAGGGCCAAAATCGAGGTAAATTTCACCGGCAGATCACACACCCTGACCTCAACGGTGCCGAATTCCGGATTGGGCCTCGTATCCCACCATAAATCCCGAATTCCTTCGATGATGCCGAATTTCCTCAAGCCTTCAATCTGGTTGATGAAATGATGCCAATCTTCGATATATTCGAACTGCCCCGCCAGGGGCAAGGCTTCAAAGAGCTTGGTTCTATAGGACATCAGGCCTGTATCCTTGCCCTCATAAAATGGGGACGAGGTGGACAGGGTTAAAAATATGGGCAGAAGCCCCTGGATAAGATTACAGACTTTGATTGCCGTTTCGCCATCGGGCATTCCGACATGTACATGGAGCCCTTGTGAAATAAACCTTCTACCGATGATCTGCAGTTCCTGCATGATCTTCTCGTAGCGCTCTTTCTCGCTCAATTCCTGGTCGACTGCCCGGGCGAAGGGGTGAAGGCTGGCAGCATAAAGCAGGAAATCGTTGTCGACAGCGAGTTCCTCCGCAAGTGCGCAGGTCTGCAGCAGATCATTCTCGACATCGCGGAGATCTTCACAGACACCGGTTTGAATTTCCAGAATTGATTTGATGAATTCCAGGCTCAGCCGCGGCCGCAAGATCTTTGGCGCCTGCTCGAGCAGCAGTGGGGCGAATGGAACGAGGTTGAGATCTTGGTTGTCAAGAATCTGAAACTCGATCTCGACCCCGAGGGAGTATCCGCTGCTCGACGTGAACTCCATGGCTTCTTCAGTTCTGTTATATCCTGTTATTGGATATTGTCGGCCTGCCATTGGTATTGAGCCAGCGCCATCCGACACGGGCCAGCCAGGCCGCCCCGTACTTTAGACACTTTTCGTCAAAATCGAAGGTAGGACTATGAGCGGGACCGACCGGTCCGGGCAGGGCCGCGCCAAATCTGACCAGGCATCCCTCGACATAGCGCTGGTAGAAAGAAAAATCTTCGCCACCTAGGCTCGGGAAGCCTTGGGAGATTACCTTATCAACAGAGGTTGTATCCCAGGCGGCCGCCCGTGCTATCTCGGTGGCCCTGGTGGAATTGACCACGGCGGGCAGGCCGTCCTCGAAAACGATTTCGGCATCTACGCCGTACATGGTTTCAATCGATTGAACAATCCGTTTCAACCCACCGATGGTTTTCTCCCGGTAGATCTCGTCAGTGGATCGAACCGTACCTTTCAACACAGCTTCCTCGGCAATCACGTTGTGTGCCTTGCCAGCCTGGAAACTGCCGATTGTAATAACCTGCGACTTGTTTGGATCTACCTCCCTGGAGACCAGGGTCTGAACGATCATCACCAGGCTCGAGGCCGCTACCACCGCATCGGATCCTTCGTGGGGCCGTGCAGCATGCCCTCCCCTTCCCCTGATGGTGATTTGAAACGGATCCGAATAAGCACATATGAGGCCCTCATCAACGGTGATGATTCCGGTATTGAAATGGGTGTCAATATGACCGCCAAAGACAGCCTGAACCCCATCCAGCACCCCTTCGCTTATCAACTGGGCTGCGCCGTTTCCATGTTCTTCTGCCGGTTGGAAGATGAGTTTCACCCTGCCTGGGCCGGTGAAATTCATCTGCAAAAGAGAAGCTGCTCCCAGAAGCATGGCAACATGACCGTCATGGCCGCAGGCATGCATAATTCCGTCATGTTTTGAGCTGAAAGCCAGTTCCGTTCGTTCCATTATCGGCAGCGCGTCCATGTCTGCCCGCAAGGCGACACAGGCATCATCACTTTTACCATTGCCAATGTAGGCGGTTATTCCGGTGCCGCCATGCCCGCCGCTCGAATCGATGCCTAGTTCGCTGAGCTTTTGCTGAATGTATCCTGCGCTTTTGAATTCATCGTAAGAGGTTTCGGGGTATTCATGGAGATATCTGCGGATCTCCACCATCCAGGCTTCAAGAGACGTATCTACGTTAAATTTCGGAGGGGTTTTATGCAGGTGGGTTGAACTACTCAATTCTTATGGCTCCAATTCCTCTCTGTTCGGAATGTTCGTCGTCTTCGTCATGGCGATCCTGATCTTCCAATATGGCCCTTTCATCATCAACGAGGAGTTCCTCTTGCTCCTCGTCTTCGGAGATCAGGTGGTCATTTGCCTCGTGGTCTTCATATTCATGGGCTTCAGGATGGTCGTTGGGTGCTTCGTAGGGAACAGCCTCGGGAACAGTCTCTTGAACCATCTGGTACTCGTCTTCAGCCTTATAAAACTCTTCTGCTTCAGTTTCATACGGTTCCTCAATGACCTGATCAGTGTTATCTTCATCACCCACCGTGTCCTCCTGCCGAATGGAGAACCCGAGATCGAGCGGCTGCTTGAAAAAAGCGATGATACCATCCTGAACTTCGATTACCGAGGTAAGTTCCCAGCCCGAGCGGCCATATTGGTTTAGCTGTTCCTCGACTTCGGTTTCATCCAGAAAACTGCCGCCGAGCAAGCCTTCTCTCTTCAACTCAAAATGGACTGTTTTGTAACTCCACTTCATTGTAGCGATTTATCTTTAACATTTTTAAACATCTTCCAGGCAAGCTCGTGTGCTATTCACTTTGCAGCACATCGTTTACAAAGTTCCCCTTGTACTGGCTGCCGTCGGGCTTGGTCAGGGAACCATAGCCATTCCTGCGGCCATTGGCGAATTCTCCTTCATAAATAGTTCCGTCCGCGGAATTCAATACGCCTCGGCCATGCGGCAGGTCGTCTTTAAAAAGCCCCTCGTAGACCGAACCATCGGAGTAGCTCAACGTTCCTTTACCGTTGAAACTGCCGAATTTGAATGAGCCTCGGTAGACACTTCCATCGGCGAATCGATACTCCCCAACCCCGTCAAAGTAATCATCTTTGAACTCGCCGACATAACTCGTACCATCTGGATAGGAAAAAGTTCCTTCACCGTCCCGTTTGCCAAGCAAATACCAGCCGGTGTATTGACGTCCGTCACTGAAACTGTACGTCCCTTTGCCATTGAACTGATCCAGTTCGAACTCTCCGGAATAGCGGTCACCGTTAGCATATTCGATAGTGCCCCGACCGTGTTTCAGACCATCTTTAAGGGTCCCTTGATACCTGGAATTATCGGGATAGACAAACTCTATCTCACCATTTAGCGGTTCACTTCCTCCACTGCCCGGCCAGATCTTGCCATCAGCATATACCGAGGTTCCACTGTCTGTTGATGCAGCGCGCTGAGCAGGGATCGCTTCCCCGCCACCTTCACTAAATACTTCTTCGACCAGTTCAGTTTCTTTTACTGTTGTATCATCCGTGGCTTGCTCGACTTCCCCTGGGGCGGCCATGGTCCCGGCAGCAGCTGCCGGTGTTGCGGGCATCTTCTCCGGGGACTGGTCAACGCTCATCTGATCCGCCGGCAGCACGGGATTGCCCTCGACAAACTCGCCTTCGAACACTCGTCCATCGCCGTAGACCATCTTTCCCCTGCCATGCAGTTGCCCGTCCACAAATTCCCCCGTGTACACAGAACCGTCGGCAAACTCGTAGCGTCCCTTGCCGTGCATCAGTCCGGCAATAAACTGCCCGTCATACACACTGCCGTCCTGAAAGGTCATGTTCCCCGGCCCTTCAGCCAGACCACCGACATACTCGCCGACATACACGGAACCGTTCGCGTAATGCATTTCCCCACTACCGTGGAACAGGCCGTTCTTGAAATCGCCCGAATAATACCCGCCGGCCTCGTAGGTTAATGTCCCGGAACCGGAGTAGAGATTGTCCTTGAATTCTCCCTCATAGGTATCACCCGAGGTCAACTCCAGTGTGCCGAACCCATTCCTGGCATCATTTCTCAGCTCTCCACGGTAGAGCGATCCATCGGGATAAGATCTGGTGCCCTCCCCCTCGGGCCTGCCATTGCTGAACATTCCCTCGTACCAGCTGCCGTCTGCATAAACGAGACGGCCTTCGCCATCGATCAGGTTATTGTGGAACTCCCCCTTGTACTCCCGACCGTCGGGATACAACAGGACCCCTTTGCCGTGATATCTGCCGAGCCTGAAGTCTCCGCGGTATTTCATCCCATCCGCGGCGATCAGATATCCCTGACCGTCGATGATCCCATCCTTGAATTCACCCGTGTAGTGACGGCCATCCCTGGCCTTCAATTCTCCGCTTCCGGACATGAAACCATTTATAAACGAGCCTCGATACACGGTTCCATCGGGATACGTCAATGTTCCTGTACCGTGAGCCTTACCCCGAACAAAAGGTCCCTCATATTTCTTACCGTCCTTGGCCACATACACGCCTGTCCCCTCTATGCAGTCACCTTCAATGCATGAAGCCCAGGAAATCTGGGCCAGGAGCAGACTTGCCGCCGCCATTAGAGCTGCGGATCTGATCACTCTGAGCATAAAGTCTCCCACCCTGTCATATGCTGATTAACCTAAAACGTGTGCTGGTAAATATCTTTAAGCACGCGACCAATGATCGCGATGCCTCTGCCAACCGTCTCGTCATCCTGGGAATAGGTCAACCTGACACATTCACTGCTATGTTGCCAGTCTTGATTCAATCCCGGAAAGAAATAGTGCCCCGAGACCACCAGAACCCCATTTTCTTTGAGACGCTGATAGAGTTCCCCACTGGAGATCGGTAAATTTTCAAACCACAACCACAAAAACATGGAGCCTTCGGGAGTATGCACCCGATAAGGTATTCCTTCAAGCTCACGATGTACAGACTCCAGTGCTCTCAGGCATTTATCCTGGTAAAAAGGCCTGATCATCTTGGCACCGATTTCAAGAATCTCACCGCTGCTCACCAGTTTTTCCATAAGCACCGGACCGAAACTGCTTGGCGCCAGAGATATAATGGCATTCATCGCCGAAATCGCCCTGATGATATCCTCCCGGGCGATGATGATTCCGGTTCGCACCGCCGGAAGACCAAGCTTGGATAGGCTGAGGCATTTTATCACATTTTCGTCCCACAACGGTGTTGCGTGGGTGAAAATAATCGATGGAAAAGGTACGCCGTAGGCATTGTCCAAAATGAGGGGTATTCCGTGCTGGCGGGAAAGCTCAAGTAAGCCTTCTATCTCCTCATCGGTGATCACGTTTCCCGTCGGGTTGGTGGGTCGGGAAACGCAGATGGCGCCAGTCTCCTGGCCAATATCGAGGTTATCAAAATCGACCCGATATTTGAACATTTGTCCATCCAGGAGATCGATTTTAGGTTTGTTGGAAATAAAAAGATCCTCTTCGAGTCCCTGATCGGTGTAGCCAATGTATTCTGGAGTGAGCGGCAGTCTGATTCGTTTACTGTCACCGTCCTCGAAGGTCCCGCCAAACATGTTGAAGAGGATGAAAAAACCGGTTTGACTGCCGTTGGTCAAACAGATGTTTTCGGGTCCGACATCCCAGCCGTATTCATTTTTCAGCAGTGCGGCACAATGCTTGATGAACCCCAGATTTCCCTGAGGAGGATCGTAAATACCGGCCAGATCACGAATGGACGGGTCACACTCGGCTAGTTCTCTGAGACGCTGCTTCACCAGCTGTTGAAACTCAGGCAGATGGCCGGGATTTCCGCCCCCCATCATGATCATTTCATCATCCCCGGCGAGGGCCCTTCCCAAATCGTCCATCAGGGAAATGATGCCCGCACCGCTGGTGAATTTCTGGCCGAATCTACTTAATTTCATAGCGTTCTTCTCAAATCATTGAGGCTTGACCTTACCGCGAGCGACCAGATAGTCAACTGTTTTGACGAGCATATAGATCACTGCCAGAGAAAAAAACAATCTTCCCCAGAAAATACCGCCCAGCTTTGCCCCCAGGGCCATCATCACCAGGGTGTCTTCAATGAGCCCATGGCTCAGAGACATCAGAGCCAGCGAATTGAATACTTCGCGCGACTCCATGTTTCCTGTGGTGGTTTCCTTGATGATCAGGGCTCCACCATAAGCGATGCCAAGAATCATACCGACCACCGTCATCGGTGCGGCCCGATGGGTCATGCCGAACAAAGGCAGCAATGGCTTGAGCAACAATTCCAGCAAGCCGATGAAGCCGACAGCCTGCAAAATTCGCATGGCCAGCAGAACCAGGAAAATAACTCCACAGATGAGTACGATATTGGTTGCCTGCCCCATACACCATTGAAGCAGTGACTCTTCCTTGGGCGTTGCCTTAAACAGCATGACAGCCGGTTCCTGCCAAAGCTGCAGCCTGGTGCAGACCTGATTGAGCAGGATTCCATACGCAAGGGCGCCGCCAAGTCGCAGCATACCCAGCGGCAGGACGCCTCCACCCGCCTTTTTAGTGATACTCAGTTCTACAGGCAGGGAATGGGCGATCAGCATTACCGAACAGAGTATGGTCATGTCGGCGCCACTCAGCTGCAGCGAAGGGCCAAGTGCGGCATAGACGCCGATGCCGCCATACGGGGTGGTGAGAATTGCGGTGGCCCAGACCAACCCAAGTTCTCCGGGTAGCCCCATGAGCCCCATCAGCGGGTCAAGAACTTTTCCGATAAAATAAACGAGCCCGAGTTCTTCGAGTATCTTGGTGGCAATGATAGCCGGGATCGTGACCTTGAGGAGTTCGACGCTGGTATGCAGGCTGTCCTTGGCAAGATCCTTGAAAAAATTGCGTGCGCCTCCACGGTCAAAAGAAAATTTCATCTCAGGAAAAGCCACCAGGATCGGGTTTTAACTCGCACTTGGCTGACGCTTGGGATAGTCGAACAGAACCAGACTCCCCCCGCCGCTCATGACCGTCCGCCAGGATGGTTGGTCGAAGGAGATCAGTACGATACCGCAGGTGGGAACATTGACGAGGGACTCGCCGCTGAGCATTTCGGCGCACTCGGTCAATCCATGATTATGGCCAACCAGTGCCAGTACCTGAATTTCATCAGGGGTTTTTTTCAAGACCTGAAGAAATCCTTCCGGGGAAAAGGTGTAGAGATCTTCATCAAGCACGATCTCCTTTTTGATGAAACCAAGGGCACCACCGATACCTCGGGCGGTTCTGCGAGCCCGTTTTGCCGGACTGGAAACGATCAGCTCAGGTTTTGGTTCATAGGTCGCCATCCGCTGCCCCATGACTGGAAGATCGCGCTTGCCGCGTTTGTTCAGCGGACGGTCGAAATCACTAAGGCTGGGATCGGACCAGCTCGACTTCGCATGCCTTATCAGGTAGAGATATTTCATCGCTCGAGTCTTCTCTCTTTGATTTCCTGCCAGAGCAACTCATAAGCCTGAGCGGCCACTGATTTGCGAGGAGACGATCCCACCGGTCGACGGTACATGCCCATCTTCTCAATCTCCGCCATAAAAGGCACATAGCTCTGCATGAAAATCGGATAAGAACGATATTTGCTCATGATCGAGTTATGCATCAGTTTCCTCCGCTCGACCATGGAAAAGAAGGCGAGTATCTTGTTCTTTTT
>CBFCWR010000029.1:0-15315 GCA_965601575.1 uncultured Desulfofustis sp.
ATGAAAGAGTGCTTTGGGCAGACTTCCTTTTGATTGCTCACTTTCGGGATGGACGCCCAACGAGTCGCGCTATGATTGGGGCGGTAACACAGGCAGTGATTGACGGGTCGGTAATTCCTGGGGGGCGGACGGGTCAACAGGCTCCGTATCGAACCCGTCAAATTCAGGCTCCTGCAGGAGTTCCTGTTGTTTCTCCTTTTCCACGAGATCCGGCAGCAGCATTGGATCGAGCTCGTTCATTTTCTTTTCAACGGTTCTCACATTGCCCTCAACCTTTTCGACGACCTCAACGTCTGGATATTTTTTTAGAATATCTTTGAGCACCTGTCGTGATTCGACCAGCAGCTCTTTTCGGTTTTCCAGATCATCGGTTTTCATGGACCGAACGAAAAGGTCTGCGGCCCGGCGCCGTTCGATTTTTGCTGCAGTCAGTGACAGCTCATCTATTCTCTCCTGGGCCCGATCGTTGTATTCGGTTCCCTTCAATTCACTGAACACCGCGATTGCCGCGTCGTAATCACCCGATTCAGCAAAGGAGGCGCCTTGGTTCCAGGTCGACTGCAGAGCCTGCATCTTTTCAATCTTTACGGTCTCCCGTTCAACGGCCTCGGCCAGCACCAGGCTATCCAGTTTCTCTTTCAATTGCTGCAGGTTTTCAGGGCTCAGTTTGCCCTGGGGAATGCGTTGCAGCAAGGCGATGGCTTCATCGAACTTCTTTGTTTCGACCAGCAGATCAGCCTCGGCGATACTGCCAAAAAACCACTGATCCGCCACGGACGTGGCCTCGTCTTTGATGATATCGACATTTGGTGAAACGGGTGAATATGGATACTGCTGGAGAAACTGCTCCGCTTTATAAACAACACCGTACCCATCCCTGGAGGGAACGAAACCGAGATACCCCCTCAACAATTCCGAATAATCGGCCAGCTCGGGACTCCCCTTCATGCTTCTTTCAAGCATGGATAACTGCAATTTCGCCCAGTTTTCGACTCTGCCGATTTCCGCATATTCTTTTAAAAGTTGCTCGTATTGAGTCTCGGCGGCGAAGAAATCGCCCGCGGCGGCATAGAGATCACCAAGCCGCCGGCGCAACGTCAGCAGGTCTTCCTGTTGACCGGTCTGAGAGACCAGCGAATCGACCACGAGTTCATATGCCTCAGCAGCCCCGGCTGGATCGTTCAGATAGATGAGGGCATCTGCATAGGCTAAGGCGGTCTCCCTCTTTACGCCGTCCTTTTGATAGGAGGGCATCTCGGTCCAGGCTTGAACCACCTGGTCATAGTCGCCCGCCTCGTAGAGTTCATTGATTCGCTGCTCGATACCGGTAAAATCGCCTCCCTGACTGGCGAACAAATCTGTTTCCTGGTCTCCCGCCCTGGCGAGCATTTCAGCGCAACGACTCTCAAGAAAAGCGATATCCTGGCGCTGCAAGCCAATCATATACTCCAGATTGAGTGCATCGGCTGCCCCACCCTGTTCAAATATCTGGCTGCGCATAGTTTGATAACCACCCAGAATCGTCTGTAAATCTCGAAAACAATTGACCATTACCTGGGTTTGCTCAGCGTCAAGGTTGGTTATTGCGGCCTGCTGATCAGCCTGCTTCCAGAGCTCAAGTTTGTTCTGGTAGAAACGTATACGGTCATTGACGAACCCCGCTGAGAGCGGTTTGTATTTCGGGTCCATTTTGCTGAGATCGTCAGCACCTTCGGCTAGATCAGGAGCGGCCATTGGAGGCGGACCCTGCTTGATAGGGGCGGCATCTTCATCAAACGAAGGACCGCTTATTTCACCAGTCGTCTCCACCGGTTCGGCAGGACCAGTCGGCTGGGGATAAGGGACGGGCATTGGGTTTCTGGCACAGCCTGCACCGATAATAACCAGAAGCAGCGCACCGAAAAGAATGTTTCTATTCATGACAGATTCAACTGGGAGTTGTTTTGAGCAGCGGTTTTGAACGGTCGTTTTAAACGGTCAACTAATCTCTCTGGAAACAGATAGTAATAAGGTGTCGGGGAAAATGCAAATTATCGAGATAATTCAAGACCGGAACAACAAGGGTCCACACCTCTGTGAAAGCACTTCTTACTGGATCTCAGCCGGATCTGCAGCGGCTGCGGTTGGTACAACCGTGGACCGTTCTGCTGGTATCTGGTTAAGCCAGAACGGGGCAAAACTTCGGGCCGGCCCCAATTTTCTTTCCTCGGTGGCAACTCCAAAGGTAATTATCGATGGCAAATAACGATCACGCGTGTCAACTTCTTCGAGGGGTCGCTTCAGTTGTCCGCCATAATCTTTCAATACCAGTAAATTTTTCTGACCCATATCTTTCCGTTCTATTGCCAGACCATAGAAACTCAAATCCACGGGATCGAGGGCTCGCTCGAATTCCTGGCTTTTGATAATGGCTTTGACGATGGTGGTCCATGCAGGCAAAGCCCCAGCGGCACCAGTGATGCGGGTTGATCCGCTACGCATCGGCTGGTTATCGTCGTAGCCGACATAAACGCCCACGCCAAAACCGTTGTCGATCACCATGCCGGTACCGTCCTCTTTAGGTGCCGGCAGGTAGCCGAAAAACGAAGCGTTGGTGTACCGGTTAGCAGTCCCTGTCTTGCCCAGCAAGGGAATAGACAAGCTGAGTTCATCGAACATATCATCGCTCTCTTCGGGCCCCTGAAGCTTCACCTCTCGGTCGGCATATCTGCCGGTACCAAATTTAACCGTGTTCTCCAAGATGTGGCCAAGAACGAGTGAGGTTTTGGTGGAAACCGCACGCCTGGCCTCCCCTTCCGGACGGTAGAGTACCGCTCCATCCTCGGACTCTATGCGATCGATAATTGCCAGGGTATTGTTGATTTCACCGTCCTCCTCCCTGAATAGAGTCAGTTTTCCCGTCACCAGCGCCTCATACAGTCGGGTGGTTTCCATCAGGGTGACGACGTTTGAGCCCAGGGGAAATGACAGGATTGGTTCCAATTCACTTTCTATGCCGAGAAATTTGCCAAACTCGACCAGATACTTCAAGCCCACGAGAATTCTGAAATCCTCGACCTCTGAGAGGACGTCCATCGAATAGGGCAACAGCTTACGCATGCGGCGAAATTCCGCGTCGACCTGCCTGCTCAAAAAATCGAAAGCTTTGACCGACATGGAATCTCCGAGTCTGATCGATTCTATCTGCTCTTTCTTGGAGAAAGCATCGGCTCGACTCAACCGGTCCTGGAACTGCCAGGGACTCACCAGCTTGGCATATTCCGGGACTCTGGAGGGATAGTCAAACAGATAGCTCTCATTGATCGGATCGAAATAGAGATACGGTGTTGCGGCACTGGAATTAGATGGTGCATCGATTCTGGTTCCCGAGAAGCGATCCTGTCCGAGGTAATTTTGAAGACGACCATACAACGACTGCAAGGCGAGGAAATTTCGGGTCAGCAGCTTCTTGCGCAGACGCAGTTCCTTCCTTTCGTACTCCTGAAGATCCCGGCTATTCAATTCACCTTCAATCTGTCTCGCAAACTTGTTGAAATTGAGCCCATAGTGAAGCTCTTTCATGGCAGGATACTCAGACGCCAACCCCTCGAATACCAGATCGGGCTGAATCGATCCGACCGTCTTGCGGAAAGCGGCCTGGTGCAGCACCTCCTCGGTAATCACTATCCCGTATCGGTCTCTTATCCTTGAGCGAAAAAGCCTATATGGTTCAGGTTCGCCATCCACCATCCGTGGTCCAAGACCGAGTTGGGCTGCCACATCCTCGAATTGGGACCGACTCAAGTGATCGCATAGGTGCGCCGTCAACCAGACCGAAGCGAGATTTTCGGAGCGCACCCCGGCCCAGCTCATGGACACAAGTTCATTGTCGATTTCATGATCCGGCCTGGGAAAATAGGGTTGATTCTGGAATACGAAGACGTCGCGTTTGTTGGTCAGCAGATCGGCGGCATTCCAGCCAAGTTGAAGGGCTGCGGTATAGACGAACGGTTTATAGGATGAGCCCATGGTTCGCCTGGCATACATGGCTCTGTTAAAGAATCTGTTTTCAACACCGCCGGCCACGGATATGATTCTACCGTTGTTCACTGCAATGGCACCGCCCTGCACCTTTGGGAACCGTTCAAGATCGAACACCGGTTCCATGAACTCATTGAACTCCCGGATACTTACCCAGACGCGATCACCTTCCTGGAGTTGAGCAAGAAATTCGTCCACATCTTTTTTACTACTCTCGGTCCAGCGGTTTTTGAGATACTTGACCCGAGCGTCAACCAGAGATTCCAATCCCTTGCGGTCGATGCGGCCGCTGCCGTCCTGCAGACCTGTCTCCACGCCGATGACGATGTCGTCACCCTGCGTTTCGATCTTATCAATGGTTCCGAACACAAAGCTGCCTTCTTCGATGGCCCGGTCCCCGCGGTATTTATTCTGCGCCAGCTCTTGCTGCACTTCCTCACGTTCGTAACCGCGCAAACGAACATCGAGCGTTGAGAGCTGCTTTCTCAACCCGTAGAGGGCCTGGTGCTGGATATATTTATCCACTGTGGTGATCACCCGGATACCGGAGGTGGCTATATTGTTTATACCCTGGGCCCGCATGGCTTCCAGAAGACGTTCCGAGGAAACCGCATCGGTAACCAGTTCCATGACCGAATCGAGCGAATAACCGAGTGTTCCTTTTTCGAAAGGTATCTCGGACATTTTGGCCTGCTTATATTCAAGATCATCAATCATGCCAAGATTCAGCATGGCATTCAATACGTAGGCTACTCTCTGCCTGCCGCGCTCTTTAGCCAACGCTATGGCCTCGGGATCTTTTTTTATGAACGGGTTGTAATAATTGGGTCGTTTAACCGAGCCGGCAATGTACGCTGATTCGATCAGCGTCAGTTCCTCCGGCTTCTTGTTGAAATAATAACGGGCCGCCACTCCGAGACCATGACCATTGCCGGAAACGAAAAACTGGTTGCTGTAGAATTCCAGGATTTCTTCTTTGGTGTACTGGTACTCAAGCCGCAGGGCGTATATCAGTTCGATAAACTTTGACTTGTACGATCGGTCTTTTCGCTTATACAGATTCTTGGCCGTTTGCTGGGTCAGTGTGGAGCCGCCCTGCACGATCCTTCCCGCTTCAATGTTTTTGATTGCTGCCCGGGCAATACCTTGCACATCAAAACCGAAATGGCTGAAAAATCGATTATCTTCGGCAGCCACCAAGGCATTGATGAAGGTATCCGGTATTTCCGGGTATTCCACATATTGTCGGCGCGCCTCAGAGAAAAACGCCCCCAATGGGGTTACTCCATCACTGTAGAACACCGGGCTTTCACGACCGAGAATTGAACGGATGTTCTCTTCGGAAATTTCCTCTCCGGGCTCAAGCACGACAAAATGGTAGAGCACAGCCCCGGCACCGGCAAGAGCAAGTAGAACGACAATGACAAGAGCAAGAAATATCTTCTTAATCATATGTAAATACTTACTATATCAAGTATTCGACAGGGTCTTTTTAAGGCCACGCTGGCAGTCTGCGCACATCAATTTACTTGCCTAAAATCGCATATCGGGTTTAAATAAAATAATTTGGGCTTTCGTAGAGTAGGGAGAATGTACCTCGTCATTGCCGATATCTCAACCGGGATTCAGGCAATCACATCAATTAACTCCAGACCTGCGGATTTTTTTATTAAAAATTTGACGAACACTAAGATCTTGACGATTTACATACCTCGCATGCAATCGATCCTGTCTCGGGTACAACCGTTTCTGTCTCGGATTCAACCGTTTCTATTGATCCTGGCGGTTCTATTCTTTGCTACCAGTTGTACCACTAAACAGCAGATTTCAAGCTCGGCACTGCATCTGCCGTCTACCACCACCCAACCTCCAGAAGTCGATCCGGATCTTGAACCCGTCATTTCTGAACCGGAAATATCACTGGATCAGGAATTGGAGGCCCTGGCCATGACTGGGCCATGGGAAGAACCGCTGGGAACGCCGGAGGAGACTCAAATCTGCCTCGACCCGGATCTGGCGGAGCCGCTATACGACTTTCCCGTGGTCGTCAACCGGCAAGTGCAAATGTATCTTGATCTGTTCCAGGGCAAACAACGAAAATATTTTGCCAGATGGCTGGGCCGCTCAGGCCACTACAGCGATCTCATCAAAAAAGAGCTTGAAGCAGCAGGAATCCCTAAAGATCTGCTTTATCTTGCCATGATCGAGAGTGGTTTTAACCAGCGCGCCTATTCAAAATCAAGGGCTGTGGGCCTCTGGCAGTTCATGTTGGGTACGGGCCGTGATTACGGTCTATCCGTCACCCGTTATGTAGATGAACGTCGAGATGCGGAAAAATCCACTAAGGCCGCCGCGGCCTACCTTAAGGATCTCTACAAGGAATTTGGTGATTGGTATCTCGCGGTAGCAGCCTATAACGGCGGCCCAGGTACCATGCGCAAGGCAATCCGCAAATCAAAATCGAGAGATTTTTGGAAGATTGCCCAGAATCGTTCTCTGCGCATGGAAACCAAGCGTTATGTTCCCAAATTGATCGCCGCGATCATGATCGCCAAACAGCCAGAAAAATACGGTTTCAATGATATCGTCTACGCACAACCGATGACCTGGGAATCTCTCGAGGTTGGTCCCGGGTTGAGCATGACAGCAGTTGCAATACTGACCAATAGCAGCGAAAAGGATATAAAACTTCTTAACCAGGAACTGCGTACCTCGAGGACGCCTTTGAACCAGGAGCGCTATCAGGTCAAAATACCCAGCGGCACAAAATTGCTGGCGCAGAATAATCTTCCCCGTCTGCACAGCGTGGTGCAAACCGACTACAAAACCCATATCGTCAAGCAGGGTGAAACCCTGTCCAAGATTTGCCGAAGCTACAACATAAACACCACCGCCCTGCTCAAGGTAAACAAGCTCACCAGCAGAACCCTGAAACCAGGCACCAGGCTCAGAATTCCCTACCAGAACGTGGCCTACCGAATACTTCCCGAAGGAATGGACGCCAAAATCGCCGCCCAAGACGATCTCATCCTGCATACCGTTAAACGGGGAGAAACGGTCTCCAAAATCTCCAATCGCTATCAGGTTCCGGCCGAACTGATTGTCGCCTGGAACGGTCTACCCAATATGCATAAAATCGCCGAAGGGCAGCAGCTCGCACTCTTCATGAGCAGCACCAGCCCAAGCCCGCGATCTACTGTCTCGTCAGCCTCCTCCTCAGCTGAGTCAGCGCTTCTCGTGCTTTCTGATTCAAAGAAACAGCAGGTTAACGCCTCTGTTCAAGAGGATCCTTATACCTATTACCTGGTCCGATCGGGAGACTCTCTGTGGACTATATCCCGTAAATTCAAGACCTCACCTGATCGAATCAAGCGCTGGAACAATTTAAAATCAAACCTCATTCACCCTGGAAGCACACTCAAACTCAAGGATGTCTGAGGAGTCCAGCAGGTTCCAACTGACTATAATTTTCCTGAAGCCTTTCATTTCCCAGGTTCTGTCCTACTGTTCTGATCACCATGACTAGTCTTACCTCAGCACAGTCGGACACTACCGTCCACGCACCCCACACCGGGCCTTACCCTGACGATGTGCAGTTTATCGAGCAGGGGGAACGTACCGTGATCCTGGTGGGCACCGCCCATGTTTCTCAGCAGTCAGTGGATCTTGTTCAACAGGTGATTGAGCAAGAAACGCCTGACCGCGTCTGTATCGAACTTGATGATAAGAGGTTCCAGGCACTGTCGGATGAAAATCGCTGGCAGAAACTCGATCTCAAGGCAGTTATAAAAAGCCGCCAGTTGTCCACCCTGATGGTTTCGATACTGATGGCGGGCTACCAAAAGAAACTCGGCGATAACCTCGGGGTTTCACCAGGTGCCGAGCTGCTCGCCGCCGCCAGCAGTGCTGAAAGGCTGGGTATCCCAATTCACCTCTGTGACCGTGATATCAGAATCACGCTGCGTAGAGCCTGGAAATCTACTTCCCTATTCCGCAAAGCATACCTCTTGAGTTCTCTTATCGCCGGAATGTTCTATTCGGAGGAAATCGATGAAGAAAAACTTGAAGAGTTAAAAAAGCAGGATGTGCTGACCGAAATGATGGCCGAGATGGGTGATTCACTGCCCGAGATGAAAAAAGTCCTCATCGACGAGCGTGATATCTACATGGCGGAACAGATCAAAAGAACCGCAGGGCAGCGTGTGGTGGTTGTGGTCGGCGCCGGCCACCTGGAAGGGATCAAGAAGCAGCTACGCAATAATCAGTCAGAAGATCTTGGTCCACTTACCACCATTCCACCTGTCTCCAGAATGTGGAAAACCTTAGGCTGGCTTATACCTGCGATCATCATCGGCTCGATCGGACTTATCGCCATCTCGAAGGGATTTGCAACTGCAGGTGACAACATCGTCTATTGGATTCTGGCCAATGGAATTCCTGCCTCGATCGGCTCCACTCTGGCTCTGGCACACCCGCTGACAATCGTTGGCGCCTTTGCTGCCGCACCAGTAACGAGCCTTACTCCGGTAATCGGTGCAGGCTACGTGACGGCGTTCATCCAGGTCATGACCAGACCGCCGGTAGTCCGAGAATTCGAAACGGTCGGCGAAGATATGGCAACTTTATTGGGCTGGTGGCGTAATAAATTGCTCCGCGTTTTTCTGGTGTTTATTCTCACTGGGATCGGATCGGCAATCGGCACCTATGTTGGCGGCTACGAGATAATAAAAACCCTTATGAGTTGACAGACACCCATTTAGAGAATCGACGCTATGACTAATAAAATTGAGCCGTTATCAAACGCCCAGAAGAAATTCTTACGAAAACTCGGCCATGGCCTCAGCCCTGTAGTCTACATCGGCAAGGAAGGTCTCAGTGAGACAGTGGTATCTGCGATCGATGAAGCGCTTGTCCATCATGAGTTGATTAAGATAAAGATTATCAACACCGACAAAATTTCCAAACAAGAAGCAGCTGATAGGGTGCCGGAGCTTAGCAGCGGCCAACTCGTCCAGCTGATTGGCAAAACACTGCTGGTCTATCGTCGCAACAAGGACAAAAAAAGAGACGAACAGATTCCTTTGCCCAAGAAATAACTCACCGCCTGGAAACGGTTTTTCTCTCTGCGTGTGAGCCGCTCGGAATCGCCGCTGCCATCGACCACTGCCACCTCTCGACCATTTGAACCGGATTCTGATGGGACATCACCCCGCCACCAAAGATTCGAGCATGCATCTCGCTTTCTCGCTCACACCGCTGCCTGCCATCTCTTTTGGGGCCGGTTCTCTGGAAAAGCTAGATTCCATAATTCCTCGTCTCGGTTCCAAATTCCTGATAGTCAGCGGACACGGTTTTAGAACCAGATATGTACAATGGCCCTCCATAGAAAATCAATTGCGAACCTCTGGTATCATGCTCGATTTCGTCACCGTCAGCGGTGAACCTTCTCCGGAAGTGATCGACCGGATTGTCGAATCGTTTTGTTTACAGGAGCTAGACGGGGTCGTAGCCATTGGCGGCGGCAGTGTGCTGGATGCAGGTAAAGCCGTGGCAGCGATGCTGCCGGGGGGCGAGAAGATCGAAGATTTTCTCGAAGGTGTCGGCAGTCGGCAGCCCGACGGCCAAACCCTTCCTTTCGTTGCAGTGCCCACCACCGCCGGTACCGGTAGTGAAGCATCGGCCAATGCCGTGATTACCAGACCCGGCCCCAACGGCTACAAGAAATCTTTGCGCCATCCAAACTATGTTCCCGACTATGCCTTGATAGATCCTGAGCTCATGCAAAGTTGTCCGCCGGAGCTCACTGCGGCATGTTCAATGGATGCGTTCAGCCAGCTCGTTGAGGGGTTTCTCTCGACCCAGGCATCGCCGCTGACCGATGCCATCGCCTGGAGCGGAATCGAAGCGCTAAAGAGATCGTTGATCAGAGCCTACCGTCACGGGAATGATCTTCAAGCCCGCACGGATATTGCCTATGCGGCCTTGTGCTCGGGAATTGTTCTGGCCAACGCCGGACTCGGGATAATTCATGGCCTGGCACCTGCGCTGGGCAGTATCTTTTCAATTTCCCATGGGGTGGTGTGCGGCACCCTGATGGGGGTCGGTAATGCTATCACGCTGGAGAAACTTGAAAAACTGGTTGACTCCAATCCGGAGTACCAGGACTACATCGACAAGTATGATCGGCTGGGATCTCTTTTCTGCGGCCAGAATGGTAAGCTCAAGGATGCGGGCAGGTGCTTTATCGATCAGCTGCATCACATGACCGAGTTGATGCAGCTGCCGCGCTTGGCTGATTGTGGCGCCAATTCAGAAAATTTGGATAGAGTGGTTGAGACTGCCTCGAATAAAAATAACCCGGTTCGCCTCGCTTCCGAAGACATCAGGAGGATTCTACTGCACAGGCTTTAGTATGGGCAGCTCATTGGGCCTGCTTCTGCAGTTCATCTCTTCTCTGTTCTTCGATTTCTTTAACCGCTTCAGCCTTTTCCAGCGGAGTCTTTATCTGTTTGACCGCTTTGTCAGCCACCGCTTTGGTGGCTCGATCAATTGAACTTTCTTTTTGAACTTCCTCTTCCTCCTGAGAACAGGTACACAGCATCAGACAGCATAGTATGCAGATAAGAAAACGGTTCATTGATCCTCCGTATGGCAAAGTTACGGGCGATGATTATTGTCCGACCAGCTTATTAGTTTTTGGCACTGCATTGATTCAATCATTACAATGGCCCGAATGTCAGTACAATTTACCACAGATAATCTAATCGGAACAACCGACAGGTGAACTACCACCATGAGCAGCGCAGGATCGAAAAGAATGATCCCGACTCCTCCCCGGTTTCTTTCACTGGGCTTGTGCGTGCCCTGCTCGCCGATCAGTTTGTCAATCACCGCTATCGCTTAATCATCGGCTTTATCGCGCTGATCAGCGTCGACTTCCTCCAACTCAGCATACCGCTCCTGGTTAAAAAAGCCATAGATGCTCTGGCTGCCCAGGACGCGACCATGACCAGCCTATTTATCATCGCGGGAGCGATCCTGGCAATCGCCATCTCAGTTGTGGCGCTTAGATTTGTCTGGCGCATGCTGATAATCGGTTTTTCCCGCTATCTGGAACGACACCTCAGAAACCGTATCTTCTCGCATATTCTGAGCATGGATCAATATTTTTTCTCCAGGCGTTCCACCGGCGACATCATGGCTCACGGATCCAATGATCTTGCGGCAGTACAGATGGCCTGCGGCATGGGTATGGTGGCCGCCGTCGATGCGCTGGTCCTGTCCGTGGCCGCCATCGGCTTCATGATCTACATACATCCAACGCTTACCCTCTTCGCTCTTCTGCCCCTTCCGGTTCTGGCGCTGACCACCAGGATTCTTTCCGCCAAGCTGCATCGCCGTTTCAACCAGGTGCAGGAGGAGTTTGCCCATTTGACCGAATTTGCCAGGTCAGCGGTTGTCTCTGTAAGATTGATTAAGGCATATACCCATGAGAAAAGTCAGGTAGAAGATTTCGATCAACTTGGCAAAGGCTATGTAAATGCGAACCTCAGAGTCGCACTTATCCAGGGGCTTCTGTTTCCCGCCTCGACACTGATTGGCAATATCGGCTTGCTCATCGTACTGGTCTACGGCGGCAGGCTGGTCATCGACCAGCAGATCACCATCGGCGATTTTGCCGCCTTCACCACATATTTGCAGATGCTCATCTGGCCGATGATGGCCATAGGCTGGGTTGCAAACCTTACCCAGCGCGGGGTGACTGCCCTCAGAAGGATCCATGATCTGGTGACTTCAGAGCCCATTCTGGTAGACGATTCTACTTCTTCTGAGCTTCCTGAATCCTCGGGATTCAAGGCCAGCAATCTGAACTTTTCCTACCCTGAATCGGCCCGGGCGCAGCTTTCGGGTATCAATTTTGAAGTGGAGTCAGGAATAATCGGCATTGCCGGCAGGACAGGCAGCGGCAAGACCACGCTCTGCAAACTTCTGGTGCGACTCTACCCTCTGGATCGTCAGGTGCTTTTCTATGGGGGACGCGATGTGAATGAGATCCCCTACGAGTTGCTGAGAACCCGGATTGCGTATGTGGGACAGGAACCCATTTTATTCTCCGACACGATCAGGGCCAATATTGGTTTTGGCATCGATGAAGACTCCATGGAGAAAATCGAAAAGGCGGCACGGGATGCCGGTATCCACCATGAGATCGTCAATTTCAGCAACGGCTATGAGACGATAATCGGTGAGCGGGGCATCACCCTCTCGGGTGGACAGCGGCAGCGTATCGCCCTGGCCCGGGCGCTGATGTACGACAGGCCTGTCCTGGTCATCGACGACGGACTCTCGGCGGTGGACACCGCCACTGAGGATGCCGTAGTTACTGCGCTGCGCCGTCGCTTTGCAGGAAAAACCGTATTTATCGTCTCCAACCGTCTGAAGCTGCTCTCCATGACCGACCGTATTCTAATTCTGGAAGAAGGGAAACTGGTAGATGATGACGATCACCAGGCTCTGCTTGAAAGGAATGCGTTCTACCAGGCAATGCACCTCAAACAGATGCAGGAAAACGAGGGATTGTCCCATGCGTGATTTCGGCTACATGGAAAAAGGGCAGACTTCCTCCCTCTATGATTTCAAGCTCTGGGTGCGGATCATGCGTATCAGCAGCGGCTTTAAAATACCGCTTGGTATCGCCGTTGCGCTCTCCCTCGGAGTCACTTTCGCAGCACTCAGTGTGCCGTATCTGATGAAGACAGGCATTGACTCCTATATCACCGTTACCACCCTTCCCTTCGACGAACGATACGGCGGACTGGGCAGAATTGGCCTCTTTATCGGACTTTTGATAAGCATTGGCTTCGCACTCACCTTCATGCAGGCAGTGCTGCTCGAGTGGGTGGGCCAGTCGGTGATGCACCGCATCCGCCAGCGGCTGTTCAACCACATCCTCAATCTCGACCTCAGTTTTCTTTCCAACCAGCCCGCTGGCAGACTGGTCACAAGGCTGACCAACGATGTACAGAACATGTATGAAATGTTCACCTCGGTATTGGTCACCATGTTCAACGACATTCTTCGCCTGATCGGAATACTGGTGGTTCTCTACCTGCTCAATACACGGTTGGCGCTGGTCATGACAATCTTCGTACCGCTGGCACTCATCATGACCCTGGTGTTTTCAGGGCTGGCCAGGGAAAAATTTCGGGCAATCAGGTCCCAGCTCTCAAAGATCAACAGCTTTGTACAGGAATCGGTTTCCGGGATATCCATCGTTCAATTGTTTGGTCAGCAGCGCCAGTGGTTCGAAAAATTCGACCTGCTGAGCGGTGAATATCTGAGCAGGACTCTCAAACAGATCCGGCTGTTTGCAGCCTTTATGCCGCTCACCGAATTCATGAGCTGGACTGCAGTGGCATTGATCCTGGTTTACGGGGGACACCTGGTTATTGACCGCTCCCTCAGTATCGGTGAATTGATCGCTTATATCGCCTATATGCGGCTTTTTTTTCAACCGCTCAGGGAGTTGGCCCAGAAATACTCAATCGTTCAGTCCGCCCTGGCATCGGCCGAACGCATTTTTGAAATGCTCGATACCGACCGGCAAATTGTAGAGATTGAAAAGGTCCAAAGCCTTGCCAACCCAAAAGGCGCCCTCTCCTTCTCCTCGGTCACCTTCGGGTACGCCCCAGACGAGCCTGTCATTAAAGGGCTCGACCTTGAAATCGGCGCCGGAGAGACGGTCGCTGTTGTCGGTCCCACCGGTTCCGGGAAATCGACCCTTATCAGTCTGCTGCTCAGATTCTACGATCCCCAGCAGGGAACTATACGAATTGACGGCTGCCCAATCGAAAAGCTCAGCCTTCGTGACCTGCGCACCATCGTCGGGGTGGTACTTCAGGACGTCTTCATTCTCGATGATACCCTGCTCAGAAACATCGTCATGGACAGCGGCCACTCCAGACAGCATGTGGAGAACATTCTGGAAAACTCAGGCATGACCCCGTTTATCGACAAACTTGAACAGGGGCTCGATACCAGAATAGGTGACGGCGGTCGGGAACTTTCCACCGGCGAAAAGCAGCTGCTTGCCTTTGCCAGGGCTCTGTGCCGGAACCCGGCGGTCCTCATCCTCGACGAGGCCACCGCCTTTATCGATTCCGAAACCGAATCGATACTCGAGGACGCCATTGACCGACTCGAAAACCGCACCTCGATCATCATCGCCCACCGGCTGTCAACCATCAAACGGGCCGATAGAATAGTGGTCATGAAAGATGGCGCCATTGTCGAACAGGGCACCCACGAAACACTTTTAAAAAGAGGGTCCCATTATGCCAGGCTGGTGGAGCTCGACACCTTTGAGTCAACCTGAGGGGGAATGAATGAAAGCCTCGTTGCTCTGGTGGGGACGCTTCGATCCTGAATACTCCCGTAACCGAATTCTCAGATCGCTGCTTAACAAGAACGGGCTGAAGGTGATCGATTTCAGACCGCAGTCGTCGTTTCTGGGTTCGCTCGAAGCAGCATTTCGTCGTCCCGCTCCTGGAAATGCGCTGTGGGTCCCCTGCTTCCGGCACCGGGATTTCAACTCTGCCCGGCGTTATGCTGACAAATGTGGGCTCAAGCTTGTCTTCGATCCGCTCATCTCCAGCTGGGACAAAGTGGTATATGAGCGAAACAAGTATCCCCCCGGCCACAGGAAAGCCAGGTCCCTGCTGCAGTGGGAACAATCTCTTTTTGCCAGGGCCGATATTGTGGTCGCCGATACCCGCCCCCATGCCGACTTCTATGTTAATCAGCTTGGCGCTCCCGCTTCCCACACCCATGTGGTACCGGTCGGAGCCGAAGAAACCCTTTTTACCCGCCAGCCACCGAGGGATCCTGCCGACTCCCCCGAAATCCTGTTCTTCGGCAGTTTCATCGACCTGCAGGGACCGCAGCACATCATCGACGCGGCCCGGCTGATTCCCGAAGTTCACTGGACTCTTCTGGGAGACGGCCCGCTCCGTAATCACTGTGAAGCACTGGCCAAGGACGTTCCCAATGTTACATTTGAGGACTGGATTGCTTATCAAGAGCTGCCCGGAAGAATATCCCAGGCCGACATTCTGCTGGGCATCTTCGGGGATTCACCCAAGGCCGGCAGAGTTGTTCCCAACAAAGTTTACCAAGCTCTTGCCTGCGGCCGGCCGGTGGTGACCAGACATTCACACGCCTATCCATCCGAGTTGCAGGCAACCCCAGGCAGCGGAATGATTTTCATCCCTCCTGCTGATCCCGATGCCTTGGCCA
>CBFCWR010000030.1:0-14635 GCA_965601575.1 uncultured Desulfofustis sp.
TATCTGGAAAATGTCTGGCCGTCCATGAAAATTGGTTGGAACACATACCGCAGCCTGCGCGGACACCAGGGCAGCTCGGGCTGCTTCCGCTGTCATGACGATGAGCATGAAACCAGCGCCGGGGAGACCATCTCGATGGATTGCGAGGCCTGCCACATCATATTGGCCGAAGATGAAGCCAACCCTCAGATTCTGGAGACTATCCAGGGGATCTGATAAAGCGTGGGAGCTTACAAAGAAGGGCCGACCGGATAACCCGGTCGGCCCTTTTTTTGCCATTAGATTTCTGACGTTTCCTGTCTATCAACCGTCCCAATTAATCCATGATTCGTCGTGCAGTTTGACGTCCGGGTAGCCCAGATAGTGCAGCATGAACATCGCCGCCGCTGCCCAGTTGCCGGTGTTGCAGGAGACCACGATGGTCTGGTTGGGTCTGATGTTTCTCTCGCGCAGCACCCAGAGCAGCTCTTCAGCGCTCTTCAGGTAAGAGTCGTCCATGAATAGACCCGGTAACGGGAATTTCACCGAGCCGGGAATGCTGCCGGGCCGGTCTGCCAGGCCATGGCCGATAAGCCCTTTGGACTGCTGCATGACCCTGACATCGACGATCTTGATCGCGGGGTTGTCAAGATTTTCCAGGATGTACTCGGTATCGACCAGCAGGTTTTTGCGGGATTTAATTTCAAAAGTCTTGTCTTCCCAATCCGGTTCTTCGTCGGAAAGTTCGTAATCGGCCATCTCCCAGGCGATGATTCCACCGTCGAGAATGGAAATATTCTCGGCCCCGGCATACTCGAGAATTCCCAGCAGGAACCCGGCGTCCATACCCCGCTTGGCGTAGACCACGATATGATCGTCGATTCCGATCCCGTATTCACCCAGCGTCTCGGCCAGCGTCTCGTCTTCTTCGATGGTAAGAGGCAGATCGGAGTAAGGATCGGTTCGCAACCCCTCGGTGGCGTTCGGGTCCAGATTGATGGCACCGGGAATATGGCCATGCTCGTATTCACTCTCATTTCTGGCATCCAGGATGACGAGATTATCGTCATCGAGATGCTCATTGAGCCATTCTATGGTCACGACGCGGGATTCATTGACCCTTGACGAGTCGATGTTGAGCGGCATGACTCGAGCCCGCTTGGGCGGTATCTGGTCGTCGGCGACGGTAACACCGATATTGGCCTTGATCTCGTAGTCGAGCAGGTCGCTCTCGTCCAGGAACAGGTCTCGCTGACCGTGGCAGTTATTGCAGTTTGCGTTCTGCCAGGTTCGCCGTTGAATATTGTGCGGTGAGGCCCTCTTCCAGGTCGGCGACACGTCGAAACGTGGAAAACCGTCCTTTATGTAATAGTCAAACAGCTCGAGATCCACCGGCACATGTCTGAGGATCACATACTTATAGTTGTTGTCGGGAATGCGATCCGGGTTGAAACCGATTTTCATGCCCTCGAATTCATGGTTGTTGATGAAGTAGGCGATCCCTTCTTCATCGGTACCCGTATGGCAACTGTAGCAGTTGACATAGGTCTGAGAGTGGCAGACCTGGCACTGCACCTTGTTGTTGTGGATGCGGTGGTCGCGTACCGAGCCGTACTGCAGATCCTTATGGCAATCCTTGCAGTTGGCTGCTTCCTCGAGGTGATAGCGGTTCTCCAGTCCTTCCGGGGCGGCGGCATGCATCTCTTCGGCTGAGTGGCAATCCTCGCAGCTCATGTTGTATTCACGAAGATGGACGTCGCCCTGGCCGCGGGCCCCAAAAAACTCATTACCGACCCGGCTGCCGTGGCAGGCAGTGCACTGGTTGACCGGATCCGGTTTGGCGCTGAAAATGTGGCCGTTTACAAACCCCTTGCCGGAGTATTTGGGCCTGCTGACGTGACAGCCGCCGCAGCTGGTATGGCAGGAGGCGCAGTGCCGGTCCCTGCCGTGATCGACCATTTCCCAGGTGTCTTCGCTGGCACGTTTTTCAAGATAGCCAGGAAATGTCGACAGGGTCATATGCAGCGACTGGGGTACGGTTTCTGCTTCTTCATGACACTCACCGCACGTTTCCTGGGGATTGTTGATCGATGGATGGGGGTCGAATCCCTCGTGGGCACTCTCTTTGTCATCAGCAGTGTCATCACCGCCGTGGCAATCCACACAGGCAAGCTCGCCATGGGTCGATTCGAGAAAATCCTCTGAAACCAGTACTTTTTCCTGCGGCTCCAACGGAGCCACGGCGCCGCCTCAGCCGCTGCCTGCCTGCATCTCCGATACTTTGGTCTCCACTTCAGCCAGGTTTTCCTCGAGCAGATCTTCGTCAGTGTGGCAGGTGATACAGGTGTCACCATAGACGTTGCTGCTCAACAGAAGACCAAAGAGCGCGGCGCAGAGAATTGGGGTCAGAAAGTGTTTGACGAATTGATGGTGCTTGTCATGCTTCATTGATGCTCCTCGCTAATCTTTAATGACTCAGGTGCCCAATCAAATAGACGAACGTAGTACCATTTGAGTCCCGATTTTACAAGTGATTTTAAAGGCTAACGGCTACCACAATGTGATATATGAGGGGGATGGGCAACGGTTCATCTGCTTGCAAATTTGTCCAGAGCAAGTATAGTCGAACAGCTTCTGAAAGGGCTGTTTTCAGTGATATGGCCCAGCTCATCCCAGAGATCGTGTGTCCCGCGGCGATAGGTGTGCCTGCCTCTCACGATTTTTCGCCATTTCTTTGGATGATTAAGTGTGTGTAACTAAGCAGGGCAGATGGAGAGAAGTGCATTGTCAATTTAATAATGTGCAATTGAGAGTATGAGCAGATTGCAAGCCAACGGGCTTTTGCTTCTTGCGGCCGTCATCTGGGGGTCCACCTTCGTGGTTCAGCAGGTGGGTACCGGCGGTTTGAAAACCATGAGCTTCACCGGTATCAGGATGCTGGTCGGGGCCTTCTTCGTGCTGCCGTTTGCCTGGCGCCAATACCGACAACTTGCCCAAAACGGGAGCTCAATTGAAGCCTCGGGCTGGTTTGGCATTGTCTGCACCGGGGTGGTGTTATTTACCGCTGCGGCGCTTCAGCAATACGGCATTTTTCATACCACGGTAACCAATGCGGGATTTTTAACCGCCCTCTACGTTCCGCTGGTGCCCATAATTTCTCTGCTGGTGCTCCGGCGTAAAATCCACTGGTCTGCCTGGCCGGCGTCAGTTCTCTGCCTGGCGGGGACCTATATCATGAGCGGGGCCCAGGCGATAGATTTGAAGATCGGAGATGTCTGGGTTATTGGCTCAAGCTTTTTCTGGGCCTGCCATGTCATCCTGGTGGGGACCATGGCGGTCAGAACAAGGGCACCCATCGTGGTCGCCTGCGGACAGTTTTTTGTCTGTGGAATGTGTGGGACCATTCTTGGAATCGTCGTTGAACAGCCAAGTTTCGTCGATCTGCAGACCGGTCTGTTCGGAATTCTTTATGCGGGGATGTTGTCGACAGGCATCGGCTTTACTCTGCAGGCGATAGCCCAGCGTTTTACCCACGAGGCAGACGCGGCCATCATTCTCAGTTCGGAAACAGTCTTTGCCGCCCTGGCCGGATTCTTGTTTCTGAGCGAGCGTCTGACAACTCTGGAACTCACCGGAGCGTCGCTTATTTTCATCGGCATCATTGCAGTCCAACTGTTGCCGATGCTGAGGAACAAGGCCCGGCAACTGGCCCCGGGAGATCGCAACTAATTGCTTGCTTTTTACCCCTGATTCTATCTATAAAAGAGGGGCGATTTTTCTTTAATCCCTACTTATCCATAAAATCTTTGCCGCTCTATGATCTACCTATGTCCGCCCAGATTACATCGACTATTTGTGCCTGACGTTTTCTTTTTTATCAATAAATTACAAACACCTATAGTTTTTTCTGTACATTTGACAAGGAGGCTGCCATGACAGTTCATGTCGCTGACCACCCTCTCATCAGCCACAAGCTCGGCATGTTGCGTGAGAAGGATATTCATACCAAGGATTTCCGAGATATATCCTCTGAGGTGGCCCGGCTATTGACTTATGAAGCAACCAAAGATCTGGAAACCCAGAGGAAAGTAATTCAAGGCTGGGCCGGTGAGGTCGAAGTTGAAGAGATAAAAGGGAAGAAAATCACGATTGTGCCGATCCTGCGGGCCGGTCTGGGGATGATGAATGGTGTTCTGGATATGATTCCCACCGCCAAAGTCAGTGTGGTCGGCTTTTACCGTAACGAGGAAACGCTTCAGCCGGTGGAGTATTACGTCAAGACTACCAGTGAAATGGATAAACGCATCGCCCTGATACTCGATCCCATGCTGGCCACCGGAGGTACCCTGATAGCCACGATCGAGACCATCAAAAGAGCCGGCTGCAAGACCATCAAAGGGCTTTTCCTGGTGGCCGCGCCGGAGGGAATCAAGAGGGTGACGGAGACCCATCCCGATGTGGAAATCTACGTGGCCGCAGTGGACGATCGTCTCAACGAGGTCGGCTACATCCTTCCCGGGCTTGGCGATGCGGGGGACAAGATCTTTGGTACCAAGTAAGATTAATTACATGAGAATCTGATTTTCGTCAGTCCCGAACCTGAAGGGGGAGTTCTTCAATAATAATTATAGAGGAAGAGGAGAAGATGTCAGTTACTACGAATACTCAGTATCGTCTAAGGATAGCAGACAGTCTGCTGGGAGCTCAGATGCTGTTCGTGGCGTTTGGCGCCCTGGTGCTGGTTCCGATACTCACGGGCCTGGACCCCAACGTGGCGCTGTTTACTGCGGGGGCGGGAACCCTGGTTTTCCAGGTGGTGACCAAAGGCAAGGTACCTGTGTTTCTGGCCTCATCGTTCGCCTTCATCGCCCCGATCATTTACGGTGTGCAGACCTGGGGAATTCCGGCAACCCTGTGCGGGCTCTCGGCAGCCGGCGTTCTTTACATCATATTGAGTTTATTGATTCGTATCTTCGGCTCCGAAATTCTGCATCGCATTCTTCCTGCCGTGGTGACCGGACCGGTGATCATGGTAATCGGCCTGGTTCTGGCACCGGTGGCTGTACATATGGCCATGGGCAGAACCGGTGATGGTTCCGCCTGGCTGGTGCCTGAACCAACGGCAATGGTTGTGGCCGGGGTTTCGCTGGCCACGACGGCGCTGGTTGCCCTGCTTGGTCGGGGATGGTTGAAGTTGATTCCGATTTTAGTGGGTATTTTAGCCGGTTACCTGTGTGCGCTGGTGCTCGATTTGACCGGCCTCACGGCTACCCTGCAGGCCTCCTTTGATCCCGGCCAGCTGCAGAACTGGACCGCGCCAGCCCTTATTTCGATGGCCCCGGTTGCCGAAAGAGCCTGGTTTGCCGTCCCCAACTTTGTGTTTCCCGAGTGGAGTTGGGCGGCCATCTTTTTTATCGTTCCGGTCGCTATCGCGCCGGCAATCGAACATTTCGGCGATGTCTTGGCAATCGGCTCGGTAACCGGCAAGGATTACCTCGAGGATCCCGGAGTGCAAAACACCATGCTGGGCGATGGACTCGCCACCTCGCTGGCTTCTTTTCTCGGGGGACCTCCGAATACCACCTACTCGGAAGTAAGTGGCGCGGTCGCGCTGACCAAGGCATTTAATCCTGCCATTATGACCTGGGCGGCACTCTGTGCCATCCTCCTGTCGTTTGTGGGCAAAATTGGCGCCATTCTGGCTACCATCCCGGTGCCCGTCATGGGCGGCATCATGATTCTGCTCTTCGGCATGATCACCGTGGTTGGCATCAATACCCTGGTCAAGTCGGGCAAGGACCTCACCACCCCTAGAAACCTGATCATTGTGGCGGTCATCCTGGTCAGTGGTATCGGCGGTATGAAATTCACGGCCGGTGCCTTTGCCATAGAGAAGATTGGCCTCGCAGGCATTCTCGGACTCCTGCTGAACCTGATCCTGCCCATGGAGAAAGAGGAATAAGGTCGTCTAAAAGTGAATCCCGGCAGGGAAAATCTTGTCGAAAATTGACTGTTTACAGGTTGCCTTTCGACCTTTTAGATTTATCTTTTTGTTTTATCGTCACCACAAATCAGACAGTGGAACATTTTGATTAGAAGAGAAGGAGGAACACCCTAATTCCAGGGTATGACCTTAGATGACGGCTCTGGTTCGTCAATCAACCACAACCCGAAAACAGGAGATACACAGATGACACCAATGAAAAGGAAGTTGCTCGCAGCGGTCTGCGGTGCGTCCCTTCTTGTTGCAGGCGCAGCAGCTGTACAGGCAAAGACGCTCGTGTTCTGTTCCGAAGGAAGTCCTGAAGGTTTCAACCCGGCATTTTACACCGCCGGTACAACCTTTGATGCTTCGTCCCGGGCCATTTTCAACGGCCTTGTAGAATTTGAGCGGGGTACCACCCAAATCGCTCCGGCCCTAGCCGAGAAGTGGGAAGTATCCGGTGATGGTCTCGAGTACACCTTCCACCTGAGGAAGGGGGTCAAGTTTCATACCACCAAAGAGTTTCAACCGTCTCGTGATTTCAATGCCGATGACGTAGTTTTCTCCTTCATGCGGCAGCTTGACAAGGAGCATCCTTTCCATGGGGTAACCGAAGGTGCCGAGTACGAGTATTTCAACGGCATGTCCATGCCCGATCTGCTCAAGGACGTGGTGAAAGTCGACGACTACACCGTCAAGTTCATCCTCAATCGCCCGGAAGCGCCGATGATTGCCAACCTCGGTATGGACTTCGCCTCGATCCATTCGAAGGAGTATGCCGATAAGATGATGGCTGCCGGTATGCCTGAGGTAATCGACCAAAAACCCGTCGGCACCGGTCCGTTCCAGCTGGTCGCCTATCAGAAGGATGCGGTTATACGCTACAAGGCCCATCCCGACTACTGGGCCGGCAAAGCGGCGATCGATGATCTGGTATTCGCCATCACTCCCGATCCTTCGGTCCGCTACCAGAAGCTCAAGGCCGGTGAGTGCCATGTAATGCCGTATCCCAATCCCGCCGACCTGGAAGCCATGGCCAACGATCCGGACATCAACCTGCTTCAGCAGGAAGGTCTCAATGTCGGTTACCTGGCGTATAACACCCAGGTTGCACCGTTCGACAATCCCAAGGTCCGTAAAGCTCTGAACATGGCGATCAACAAGGAAGCGATCCTCGATGCCGTCTTCCAGGGTGCCGGAAAAGTCGCCAAGAACCCGATTCCGCCGACCATCTGGTCTTACAACGACGCGGTTGAAGATGATCCCTACGATCCCGAGGGTGCCAAGGCCATGCTCGAGGCTGAAGGAGTCAGCGGTCTGAAGATGAAAGTCTGGGCAATGCCGGTACAACGGCCCTACAACCCGAATGCTCGTCGGATGGCAGAGCTGATCCAGGCCGACTTCGCGGCCATCGGCGTCGATGCTGAAATCGTTTCCTACGAGTGGGGTGAATACCTCAAGCGCTCCAAAGACAAGAATCGTGACGGCGCGGTGCTGCTGGGCTGGACCGGTGACAACGGAGATCCGGATAACTTCCTCGCCGTGCTTCTGGGCTGTGATGGTGTGGGCGGCTCCAACCGTGCTAATTTCTGTTACGAGCCATTTGAAGACCTGATCCAGAAGGCCAAGGTAGTTTCCGACGTCGAGGAACGTACCAAGCTGTACGAGCAGGCTCAGGTGGTTTTCAAGGAGCAGGCTCCGTGGGCTACCATCGCTCACTCGGTCGTATTCAAACCCGTTCGAAAAGAAGTGGTTGATTTTAAGATCGATCCCTTCGGTGGCCATGTTTTCTATGGCGTTGATTTGAAATAATCTGTATCTACATAGAGTGAAAGGCCGGGCTGTCAGGCCCGGCCTTTTTTATGACCCGTATAAAATGACATAGCTGTGTCGATGAAATTTTTTTTTGGTCTCAACTAGATGCTGGTCTTTTTTCTCAGAAAGCTTGGCGTCATCATCCCCACCTTCATCGGTGTGACGCTGATTGCGTTCACCTTTATCAGACTGCTGCCGGGGGATCCCGTGCTGGTCATGGCCGGTGAACGGGGAATGACCGAGGAACGGCATGCCCGGCTGATGGCCGAATTCGGCTTTGATAAACCGATTCTGGTTCAATACGGTCATTACCTCAATGATCTTTTTCATGGTGATTTTGGCACCTCGATAGTGACCAAGCAACCGGTGCTGGAGGAGTTTATGACCCTTTTTCCGGCCACGGTGGAACTGTCTCTGTGTGCAATTCTTTTCGCGGTGATTGTCGGTCTTCCGGTGGGCATGATCGCCGCCGTCAGGAGGGGGACGCCTTTTGACCATACGGTCATGGCCGGCGCCTTGACCGGTTATTCCATGCCCATTTTCTGGTGGGGACTGCTGCTCATCATTCTGTTTTCCGGAATCCTTGGCTGGACGCCGGTCTCCGGCCGGATATCGCTCATGTATTTCTTTGAACCGGTGACCGGTTTTATGCTGATCGACAGCCTGATCTCAGGCCAGCAGGGTGCCTTTAAATCCGCCTTCATGCATCTGATCCTGCCCACCATTGTGCTCGGTACGATTCCGTTGGCGGTCATTGCCCGTCAGACCCGTTCGGCAATGCTCGAGGTGCTCAGTGAGGATTATATCAGAACCGCCCGGGCCAAGGGTCTGAAACCGTCTCGGGTGATTGGTCTGCATGCACTGAGAAATGCAATGATACCGGTTATAACCGTTATCGGTTTACAGGTCGGTGTTCTGTTTGCAGGGGCAATTTTGACTGAAACAATCTTTTCCTGGCCGGGCATTGGCAAATGGATGGTCGATTCGATCTTTCGGCGGGATTATACATCGGTTCAGGGTGGCCTGCTGCTGATTGCAGTTATCATCATGGTTGTCAATCTAGTGGTGGATCTGCTCTATGGGCTGATCAATCCTCGAATCAGACATACAGAGTAATTATGCCGGAAGCAGCCTACAACGGAGAACTGGATACCAGAGAGGGGGGCAGGATTGCCCTGCTCAAGGAATTCTGGTCCTATTTCAGCGAAAATCGAGGTGCGGTGATCGGCTTGATCTTTTTTATCGCGATCATCGTTATTGCCGTGCTGGCTGATTTTATTGCTCCTCATTTGCCCAATCAACAATATCGAGAAGCGTTTCTGCAACCCCCTTTCTGGCAGGAGGGGGGATCGCTCGAGTTTCCCCTGGGCACTGACGCCGTAGGCCGCGACATTCTCTCAAGGTTGATCCACGGTGCCCGCTACTCATTGTTCATTGGCTGCGTGGTGGTTTCCGTCGCTCTGGTGGTTGGCGTTATTCTCGGTTTGATAGCCGGATTTTTCCGCGGCCGGGTCGATACCATCATCATGCGTTTGATGGATATTATTCTTTCATTTCCAAGTTTGTTGCTTGCCCTGGTGCTGGTGGCGATTCTCGGGCCGAGTCTGATCAATGCGATGATTGCCATCGCCATTGTTCAACAGCCGCATTATGTGCGGCTGACCCGCGCTGCGGTGATGGGGGAGATGAACAAGGACTATGTGACCGCCGCCCGGGTTATTGGAGTGCGCCGTTTTCGACTGATGTTTGTCACCATCCTACCCAACTGCATGGCCCCGCTCATTGTCCAGGCGGCCCTGAGTTTCTCCACCGCCATCCTCGACGCGGCCGCACTCGGTTTCCTGGGCATGGGTGCCCAGCCTCCAACCCCGGAATGGGGAACCATGCTGGCCGAGGCCAGGGAATTCATCCTTCGCGCCTGGTGGGTGGTTACGCTGCCCGGGTGTGCAATACTGCTCACCGTGCTGGCTATAAACCTGATGGGCGATGGCCTGCGCGACGCCCTGGATCCGAAATTGAAACGGTCATAGACACCATGTCCCTGCTCGAAATCGAAAACCTCTCCGTCGCTTTTCAGACTGCCGGCGGCCTCTTCACCGCGGTTGATCGGGTGTCAATCGAGCTCGATGGGGGTGAGGTGCTCTCTATTGTCGGCGAGTCAGGGTCGGGCAAATCTGTCTCGATGCTCGCCTTGATGGGGCTGCTGCCGTGGACAGCGCAGGTCACTGCGGACAAGATGGCGTTTGACGGCAGAGATCTGTTGGAGATGGACAGCAATCAGCGCAGATCAATCATCGGTAAGGAAATCTCGATGATTTTCCAGGAGCCGATGACCAGCCTCAATCCCTGCTTTACGGTGGGGTTTCAAATTGGCGAAGCGTTGAAGACCCACTTGCAGATGGATCGAAAAGAGCGCAGAGATCGTTCGATCGAGCTGCTCAACCAGGTGGGTATACCGGAACCGCAGAAGCGATTGTCGGCATTTCCGCATCAACTCTCCGGCGGCATGTCGCAGCGGGTCATGATCGCCATGGCCATTGCCTGCAATCCCCGGCTCCTGATTGCCGATGAGCCGACTACCGCGCTCGATGTGACCATCCAGGCCCAGATTCTTGATCTGCTGCTCAAGCTCCAGGAAGACACCAATATGGCGCTGGTCCTTATCACCCATGATATGGGGGTGGTTGCCGAGACTGCCGAGCGCGTCATAGTCAAATATGCCGGTCAGCAGGTGGAGCAGCAAAACATTAAAAGATTGTTTGCCGACCCTCACCACCCCTACACTTCTGCCCTTCTTGCCGCTCTGCCTGAGAGAGCGAAGAGCAGGCACCTGCCCTCCATTGCAGGTGTAGTTCCAGGGCAGTTCGACCGGCCCCGCGGCTGTTTATTTTCACCCCGCTGCCAGTATGCCACCGATCTGTGTCGATCGAGGGAGCCGGTAAAAGCTGATGCCGAACATGGCTATGCCCTCTGCCATTATCCCCTTGATAACGGTCAACCCATGAATTACCCCGACGACGAGGGGGGCCGGAAATGAGTGGTGAGACGATTCTGGAAGCTGTCGATCTCAGACGCTTTTACGAGGTCAGCCGGGGTTCTTTCAAATCCAAGGCTGTGCTCAAGGCTCTGAATGGTGCCACCTTTAATCTGGTGAAGGGCAGAACGCTCGCCGTAGTCGGCGAGTCGGGCTGTGGAAAATCCACCCTGGCACGCCTGGTAACGATGATTGAACCTCCGACTTCCGGAGAGTTGAGCATCAGAGGCGTCGATATCGTTGGTTCTGACCGAGCCACAAGAAGAAAATTGAAGTCCAAGGTTCAGATCGTGTTCCAGGATCCGTATGGTTCGTTGAATCCGCGTCAGAAAATAGGTCATGCCCTGGAGGAGCCGCTGCTGGTAAACAGCACGATGTCCAAAGAAGAGCGTCGCAAAGCGGCGTTTGAGATGATGGACTTGGTAGGACTACGGCCCGAGCAGTATGATCGTTATCCCCACATGTTCTCAGGCGGTCAGCGTCAGCGGATCGCGGTGGCCCGGGCCCTGATGCTCAATCCTGAGATTCTGGTACTTGATGAACCGGTTTCGGCGCTTGATGTATCGATTCAGGCGCAGATTCTCAATCTGCTGGCCGATCTCCAGGAGCGTCTTGATCTTGCCTATCTCTTTATCAGTCATGACCTGAGCGTGGTCAGGCATATCGCTGATGAAATCATGGTCATGTACCTGGGTATGGTTATCGAGAAGGGCAGCCGTGAAACTATTTTCAGCAGTCCCCGGCATCCCTACACCCAGGCGCTGCTTTCAGCCACGCCAATTGCCGATCCCTTCCATGAAAAGCAGCGAATTGTTCTGCACGGCGAGCTGCCGTCACCGATTGACCCTCCCCCTGGCTGTTTTTTCAATCCACGCTGCTCGCGGGCCACAGAGCAGTGTGTGCAGGTGTTTCCTGAGATGCGTACTCTTGGGGAAACAGAGGTCGCCTGTCATAACCCGATTGAAAAGTAGCAAATTTCTAAATATTTTTTTACGCCTTGCCGCACACTATTTCTCTGTGCAAGCGATGCGAGTGGGGCAAGGTGCTTTGCGGCTGGATTGCCAAAATATCTTGATTTTTCCTGGTGGTACATGATTGAAACAGGATACATACCTGATTACAGCCCCAGGTATTCAGGAAAGCGAGTTCGTTTTTTAATGGCTGCTTGCACAAAACGAACAATAATTAGGGTTTGCACCTTGAAATGACCATTTTTGCATGCATTGCGAGCGCCGATCTGCGATATAGCCTAACTGCTCGTTAATCTTACTTAAAAATGTGGCATAGGTGTATTTACCTAGTTTTTCGTAGGGTTTCAGCCGATTGCAAAATGTATCAGAGCGATTATAAACAGGACAGTCTATCTCGGTCGTTGAAACTGGGGGTTCTTCGACTTAATGGCGCATACAGAACCTTGTGCTGCACCTAGTGCTGCTTAAGTGCCCGGGTCCATCTTGTCCAGGCCCTATTCCCCCATCAAAAGACATGTTCTGCTAGAAAACGTAGATCTGCCATATCAACCGTTATTTCTAGCATTTACGGGAGAGGTAACTCCCTTGCCTCTCCCGGTTTTTTTTGCTCAATCGCCGATCGCACCGCAGCGCTTACCGTGCTGCGCAGCACATCGCTGTCACGGACTCCCCTCGATAATTCCAGCTGCACTCCCCGCCTGAATCTACCGCGGTTGCAGATATTGTGATGATGAGTTCCGCTGAAGCGCTCAGAGTTATATTCGTGCGCCACGCCATGTCTGGTGAGCTCCGTGCCTATCTGCTCGATCAACTCAGTATCCAGGCCACCGAGATAAGCGACCGGTTCGCTATCGGTGCAGCCATGCACCGCAATCACATGGCGGGACTTGCGGACCAGTTCCAGGGCCCGAGGGTGATCGAATCTATGACTGGTAATGTGGAGGTCACAATTGTCATCTTGTTTAAGGCCGTGGAAACAGAAGAGATTGTAGTGGACATCAGCTATCAAGGCAGCGATTTCTCCCGTATGGGGTTCGATTCTGCCGCCATGGGGGGCGATAATCGTCACCTCGCTGCCACGATCGATCACCTCAATTCGGTATTCGCTTTCCTGCCTTTCCAGCGCCTTATAATTTCTATACTTGTCCAAATCGTTATCCTGCAGCACAATTCTTTTTTATTGCTGACAAAAGCTACAATAACAGATTAATTGGGAAGGGGCAGGTTCCGATACGGGAGTGCTGGAAATAGAATCTCCGGTATAACGCGACTACCGACGTTGTAGATTTTTCCTAAGCCTTGATCCTGGCACACAATGATTCTATCAGGATAAAAACTCACAAGAGGAGGATGTCATGAAACTGAGATACTTTTCCCATTCGTCCTTTCAGATTACCACCGATTCAGGCCTTGTGCTTTTGATCGATCCTTTTCTAGACGACAATCCCACGTCACCGGTCACCTCTGAGGAGGTGACTGCCGACTTCATTGTGCTGACCCATGGGCATGGCGATCACCTTGGCGATGGATTCAAGATAGCTGCCCGTACCGACCCTTTGTTCATCTGTGTCAACGAGCTTGCCAATTATTGCAGCGAGAAGGGTTTCAGGGCCCACAATATGCATATCGGTGGTTCTTACGGCTTCGACTTTGGCAGCCTCAAGTTCACCATCGCCCATCATGGTTCAATGACGCCGGATAACAGATATGCCGGGGAACCCGCAGGAGTGGTGCTGAGTATTGACGGGAAGACCGTTTATCATACCGGAGATACGGGATTGTTCTACGACATGAAACTCATCGGTGAGATGACGCCGCTCGACTATATGCTGGTCCCCATCGGTGATAATTTCACCATGGGGATTACCGATGCCATCAAGGCGGTAGAACTGGCAAACCCAACCGTTGCCATACCGATGCATTATAACACTTTTCCGGTAATCGAGGCTGATCCCCAGGAATTCAAAAAGGGTGTCGAGGCTCTTGGCACACAGGCCGTGGTGCTTGAGTTCGGAGAAGAAATTGATCTTTGATTTCACCGTTTCCATGCAAAAGCAGCGATGCTTCTGCCTCACAATTACCACAGAGGCCCCCTCGGGACTGCACGTAATTGAAAATTGATAATAGCCCCACAGCGAGCCCCAGTGCTTCTGATGGAATGGATGTCAGTGCTGTGGTGTTTACGGTGTTTCTCTGCGTGCTGTTCGGCGCCAATGCCGTGGCCATAAAAATCAGTCTGACTGGCCTCGGGGTCTTCACCACCGCCGGCCTCCGTTTTGGTATCGCCGCAGTGGTAATTTTCCTCTGGGCGAAACTCACTGGAAAGCCAGTGAGGCTCACCAGCCATCAGTTACAGCTGATGCTTATTCTCGGCGTGATATTTTACGCCCAGCTTTCACTCTTTTATCTCGGGCTCTCCAGAACAACCGCATCACATGGGACGCTCATCGCCAATATCTTGCCCTTTGTAGTGCTTGTACTGGCTCATTTCTTTATCAAAGAGGAGCGGATTTCGACAAAAAAAGTAGTCGGCCTTGTGCTCGGTTTTTGCGGCGTTTTACTGCTCTTGGGGGATGCGGGGCAAATGGAAGAAGAGGTTTTGCGGGGTGATCTCTTCGTTCTTGCAGCGGTAATGATATGGGGTGGCAATGCCATCTATACCAAACGAATCATCGGCTCCTTCCAGCCCATCCAGATAACCCTCTACCCGCTGGCGGTGGCGGCTCCGTTGTTTCTGGTGACCGCCTTATTTTTCGATCAGGAAATGGTCCGATACGTTGACGCTTCGATACTTGGCGCCATGGCCTATCAGACTTTTGTAACGGCTTCCTTCGGTTTGATCGGCTGGATGAT
>CBFCWR010000031.1:0-13910 GCA_965601575.1 uncultured Desulfofustis sp.
ATTCTCAATGACAGTTACAACGCCAACCCGGCCTCGATGGCTTCGGGACTCAGAACCCTTGGCAAGCTTCCAGCCCGGACCAGAATGGCGGTGCTGGGGGACATGCTCGAACTCGGCAAAGCGGCCAGGGATCTGCACCGATCGGTCGGCAACGTCGCGGCCCAATCGGATTTGTCCTATCTGGCCGTGGTGGGTGAATTTGGCGAGCAGATCAAGCAGGGCGCCCAGACCTCCGGCATGGATCCGGACCGCATCCGGGTATTTGCCGACAAGAACGAGATTATTGACTGGATCGAAGAGTTATTCGGAGGTTCACACCTGCAGCCCGGGGACTGGCTGCTGGTAAAAGCCTCCAGGGGACTTGCACTCGACACGGTAGTCGATCAGATCATGGAACGAAGTTGACACCTTAAGGCTGAACGATGCTTTACCACCTACTCTATCCACTGCATACAGTCTTTATCGGCTTCAACGTGTTCCGCTATATTACCTTCCGCTCCATTGCCGCGGCAGTGACCGCCTTTCTGATCGTGATCATCTTCGGCAACTGGTTCATCGGCACCATGAAGCGCATGCAGATAGGCCAGGTGGTCCGCGATGACGGACCCGAAACCCACATCTACAAAGAGGGTGTGCCGACCATGGGGGGGCTGCTCATCCTGGCTGCCGTGATCGGCTCATCTTTTTTCTGGGCCAGACTTGATAACGGCTATGTCTGGCTGACCATGCTGGTCACCGCCTTTTTCGGTTTCATCGGTGCCGTGGACGATTACAAAAAGATCAGTCAAAAAACGAGCGCCGGCCTCAGCGCCAGGGGCAAGCTTCTGCTTCAGCTCCTCGGGGCCGCCACCGTCGGCCTGTTCATATTCAATTCTCCGGGTTTCGACGGTCATCTGGCCGTGCCCTTCCTGAAGAACATCAACCCTGATCTGGGCTGGTTTTACGTCGTCTTTGCCATCATTATCATCATCGGTGCCTCCAACGCCGTCAACCTCACCGACGGCCTCGACGGGCTCGCCACCGGGCCGACAATCGTCTCGGCAGCCGTCTATCTGATCTTTTCCTACATCGCTGGAAACGTGATTATTTCAGACTATCTGCAAGTGTCCTATGTGGCAGGCAGCGGGGAACTCGCAGTTTTCTGCGGGGCCATGGTCGGCGGCTGTCTCGGCTTCCTCTGGTTCAACGCCTATCCCGCCCAGGTGTTCATGGGCGATGTGGGTTCGCTTTCTCTGGGGGGGGCGCTGGGAACTATCGCGGTGATTATCAAGCAGGAGATTCTGCTGGCCATCGTCGGCGGTATCTTCGTGATGGAAGCGCTGTCGGTCATCATGCAGGTCGGTTATTTCAAGATGACCAAGGGTAAAAGAATTTTTCTGATGGCACCGTTCCATCATCACTTTGAGAAGAAAGGCTGGCATGAAACCAAGGTCGTGGTCCGCTTCTGGATCGTGTCGATAATTCTCGGTTTCCTGGCCATGGCGACATTGAAGCTGCGCTGATGAGTGAAAAGGCGGCCAACGAACCAATGAATATGATAAACCGTGTCGGCTCCGTTATAGCAGGACAAAGCTTCACAGGCTGTGTGGGCGAAACGGTAAAGTGGCAATTTTTTTTAACAGGATCCCCGTGATCGAGGAGGCAGCATGACATATTTTTTTCTTGTCTGGATATCGGTGAGCATAGGTTTTGTTCTGGGTGCAGCCTGGACAGGCCTGTGCAAGAAAAACCGGGAAGTTGATGAGCAGATTGCCCAAAAGGTAGAGGATTTTTATCCCCACGTTCAGAAAGGAGGTCTGCGATAGGCCCGCATGAATCAAAAGTTCCGGTTCGCGTGTGGATCGTTTCTATTATTGACGGGTTCCAGGGCTTAGCACTCTCGCATCAGTGATGGTACCAAAAGCGACCATAGGAGACACCATGGCGGTTGTCGGCTTCGGCCGGGCCAGTCAGGCCATGGTGCGCTTTCTTCATGAAATCGGCATCAGGGTGCTGGTCTCCGACATCAGGAACTACTCCGATCTGAGTTCTCAGGAACGAGAGCTGCTTGACCAGTGCGCGGCAGAGTTCGAAGGGGGGGGACACTCCACGGGATTTCTCTCCCGGGCTGAAATCGTGGTGGCCAGCCCGGGTGTGGATCATCGCCACTCGGTTCTTGAGAAAGTCAGTCAGTCGGGCGCTACGGTGCTGGGCGAATTGGCTGTTGCTGCCGACAAATTCGGCGCCCCGGTAATCGGTGTAACCGGTACCAACGGCAAGACCACGGTAACCGAACTGATCGGTGCCCTGTTCCGCGCGGCTGGCAAAAAGGTATTTGTGGGCGGCAATATAGGTACGCCGCTGGGAGATTACCTGATTTCCGACGAGCAGTACGATGCGGTCATCCTCGAGCTCTCGAGTTTTCAGCTGGAGCTGTGCGGGGATTTCGTGCCCCAGGTTGGCGTATTGCTCAATATCACCCCCGATCACCTGGATCGACACCACACGCTGGAAGAATACGCGGCAGCTAAAATGCGGCTCTTCCAGGGGGGCTCAGAGCTGACCTATTCGGTAATCAACGGCGACGACCCGCTGTGTCGAAAATTTGCCGATCCCATGAGCCGGACAAACTGGGCCCGGTTCGGTCATGACGATGATTTTGAGGCAGTGATACGGTCCACCAGGATAGAGCTTTCCGGTTCGACTTTCGAATTGGCTGGCTCGCAGCTGGCCAACCTCTCGGGGCTGCTCAACAGCTGTGCGGCACTGCTCGCCGCCAGCAGATTCGAGCTCGATGAAGCGGCGCTGCAGCAGGCGCTGACTGAGTTCGAGCCCGGGGATCACCGCTTGCAGCAGGTTGCCCGCTACAACGGTATCACCTACATCAACGATTCGAAGGCGACCAACACCGGGGCGGTGATCAACGCGCTCAGCCAGGTCGGCGGCGAGCGCAGCATCGTGCTGATTGCCGGCGGGCGCGATAAGGGCGATGATTACCGATTGCTCAGAAAGAGCGTGGCGGCCCACGTCAAACGGCTGGTGCTGATCGGCGAGGCCTCTGAAGCTTTGGGGGATGCCCTTGGCGACCTGGTCGACACCGATTACCCGGCCACCCTGGAAGAGGCGGTTTTACGGGCTTCGGCGGCGGGAGAACCCGGGGATACGGTACTGTTTTCGCCGGCCTGCGCCAGTTTCGACATGTTCAGCGATTACCAGCAGCGGGGCGCCTTCTTCGTTGAAGCAGTGCACCGGCTGCATAAGAGAAACCCCGCGGAGATCCATCAATGAGCGGCACCACCAGCGACAGAACAGCATTACGGTTGCTGCTCACCGGCGGAGGCACCGGCGGCCATCTGTTCCCGGCCGTGGCCACTGCCGAACAGGTGCGCTCGGTGCTGCCGGAGAGCTCGGTGCTGTTCCTCGGCACCAGACGCAGGCTGGACCGCGATTCCCTGGCCCGTTCGGGGTTTTCGGTGAAGACAATACACTCGTACGGATTCAAAGGTAAAAATCTCTGGGAACTGGTCAAGGCTCTGCTGGTATTACCCTTTTCCCTGCTGGAGTCGTGCTACCACATCCTGAGATTCAATCCCGATGTGGTCATGGGCGTCGGCGGCTACGTCACCGGGCCGGTGGTGGCCGCTGCCTGGATGCTGCGCCGGCCTACGCTGATCCACGAACAGAACTCGGTACCTGGACTGGCCAACCGTAAACTTGGACGCCTGGTCGATCGCATCTGTCTGTCGCTGCCCCAGAGCGAGAAATATTTTCCCGCCGGTAAAACGGTCCTGACCGGCAACCCGGTGCGCCGCAGGATAATCGAGGCGGGCCGCAACAGAGCCGGTGGTGAGGGCCGGCGGACGTTGCTGATCCTGGGCGGCAGCCAGGGTGCCCATGCCGTCAATGAGATGGTGGTGGAGGCGCTGCGGGGCGGGATCGAGGCTTTTTCATCGATCAGGGTCATCCACCAGACCGGCCGCGATGACGAACAGATGGTCAAACAAGCTTATGAAGAGCTCGGAATCGACCACCTGGTTGCCCCGTTTTTTACCGATATGGCCGAATTGTATGGCCAGGCAGATCTGATCGTCTCCCGGGCCGGGGCTACGACCCTGGCGGAAATTGGCGTTGTCGGCAGACCAGCGGTTCTGATCCCTTATCCGTATGCGGCCGACAACCATCAGGAAAAAAACGGCGCCTGGTATGTGGAAAGCGGCGCAGCCCTGATGTTTGTCCAGAGCGATCTGACCCCCCAGCGGCTGGCCGAAGAAATTCTGCGGATCATCAACGACCAGCACAGGCTCGACGCCATGTCGGAAGCGATGAAAAAGCTGGGTATCAGCAATGCGGCCGAGCGAATAGTTGATCTCTGTCAGGAGCTGGCGAGGAAGTAGCCATGTACGGGAAGACCACACATATCCATTTCGTCGGCATCGGCGGCATCGGCATGAGCGGTATCGCAGAATTGCTGGCCAATCTGGGCTACCGGGTTTCCGGCTCCGACCTGCGCCGGTCGAAAATCACCGACCGGCTGAGCGCCATGGGCTGCACTGTGTTCGAAGGACACGATTCCAAATGGATAGAGGGGGCCGAGGTAATTGTCGCCTCGTCGGCCATTGCCGATGAAAACCCCGAGATTCTCGCCGCCCGGGAAAATGGAATTCCCGTGGTGATGCGTGCTGAAATGCTGGCTGAGCTGATGCGACTGCAAAAGTACGGGATTGCCATTGCCGGCAGCCACGGCAAGACCTCCACTACTTCAATGGTGAGCTGGATTATGGCCCAGGCCGGACTCGACCCGACCATGGTGGTCGGCGGCAAGGTCGATTGCATGGGCGGCAATGCCAAGCTCGGGGAAGGAGAGTTCCTGGTGGCCGAGGCAGACGAGAGCGACGGTTCGTTTCTGAAGCTGTCGCCGGTCCTCGAGGTGGTTACCAATATAGATTTCGAGCATCCCGATTTTTACCGGGACATCGATCAGGTCAAGGAGGCCTTTGTCGAGTTCATTGACAAGGTGCCGTTTTACGGGGCCGCCATAATCTGTCTCGACGACCGGCACGTTGCCGAGGTGCTGCCCCGGATAAGCAAGCGCCTAATCACCTACGGCTTGACCCGTCAGTCCGAGGTCTATGCCGAAAATCTTGAGTTCAAGAACGGCCGCAGCCGTTTTGACACCTACCGCCGTGGTGAGCTGCTGGGGACGGTGGAACTTACCCAGCCCGGCCTGCACAATGTTTACAACTCCCTGGCATCTATCTGTGTCGGGCTTGAACTGGAAATCGATTTTTCCGTCATTGCCAAAGCCTTGAACTCCTTTGCCGGCGTCCAGCGTCGTTTGGAACTCAAAGGGGAAGTGGGCGACATCACGGTGGTGGATGACTATGGTCATCATCCGACCGAAATACGGGCGACCCTTAGTGCGATCAAGCAGGCCTGGCCGGATAAAAGGCTGGTGGTCCTTTTTCAGCCGCATCGCTACAGTCGCACCAAAGGCCTGTTCACTGAGTTCCAGACCTGTTTTCACCAGGCAGACTGTCTGGTGATGACCGATATTTACGCGGCCAGCGAGGAGCCCATCGAAGGTATCGACAGCCTGCGGCTGCTCGACAAGATCAAGCAGCACGGCCAGCGCAACACCGCCCATGTCGCCGAGGTTGATGACCTGGCGGCCGCGGTCAAGGATCAACTGCAGCCCGGCGACCTGGTTTTGACCCTGGGAGCCGGCAACATTTACCGGGCGGGTGAGGAATTGCTGACCCTGCTCGAAGAGGATGTAGATAAATGACTTTGAGCTCCTCCCAGAAAGCAGTGCTGACTGGAGCGGTCAGGGGGAAGATTCGATGGGATGCACCGTTGTCGGAGCACACCACCTATCGGATTGGGGGACCCGCTGATGCTCTGGTCACACTGCTTGATGTGGAAGATCTGCAGGAACTGCTGAAACTGTGTCTCAGCCTGCAGCTGCGTTGGAAATTACTGGGATGGGGAGCAAATATATTGGCAGCCGATGAAGGCTTCCGCGGGATTGTTATTGTCCTTGGAGATGGCTTCAAGTACATTGGCCGCGACCGGCAGGAGGGTGAAGAATCGACCCTGGTTAAAAATGGGGCCGCAGTCAGCCTCGCCAAACTTTCCTCATGGTGCGGTGATCAAGGCCTCTCCGGCTTTGAGTTTGCTTCGGGAATTCCCGGTACTTTAGGCGGCGGGGTCGTCATGAATGCCGGTGCATGGGGCAGATCGATGGCCGATGTGGTAACCGGGATCGAACTGGTTGACCATGACAAAATAGAAATTATTAATGAGGAACACCTCGGTTTCAGCTATCGCTCCTGCCGGGCTCTCGCCGGCAGAAATCACTCGGTGGTAACCGGAGTAACCATGTGTTTCAAGAAAGGTGACCCCGCGCAGATTCGGGAAACGATCAAGACCCTCAGAGAAAAACGACAGCAGCGTCAACCTTACGGTAAACCCACCTGCGGATCGGTGTTTAAAAATCCCGAGGGCACCAGTGCCGGCCGGCTTATCGATGAAGCCGGCCTGAAAGGATTACGCATCGGAGATGCGGAGGTTTCCAACACGCACGCCAATTTTATCGAAAACCGCGGCAAGGCGACTGCCCGGGACGTGCAGGCGCTGATGGATGAAATCAGGAACAAGGTGTTGCAGAACAGCGGTATCGAACTGATACCGGAAGTGCAACTTCTAAGCTAGTTGATGCGATCATGAAGAAGTGGCTGCAGAAAAAATTCGGCACTAAAAAGCAGAGCCAATATTCGATCAATGGCGCTGGAGTGGAGACCGGCCGGACATCGTACAGCTTCAGCGAGCGGGATAAGAAACAGCGGCGCACCCTGCTGAAAAAACTAAACCTTTACTGGACCAGGCAAAAGGACCGGGGAGCGACTTCTTATCAAAGTGCACCCGAGCCGAAAGGCCGCCGGAAGGCATTGCTCGTCATCTGTCTGGCCTGTGCGGCGGTGCTCTTTTTCAAGAGCGGCGGCTTCAGTCTTTTCGGCCTGCTGCTCGAGGATATCGATTATTTCAGGATTACCGAAATCAGGGTGGAAGGGTGCAGAAACTCTAGCCCCGATGAGATTCGTACGGCGTCCGGAGTCACTGTCAGCGCCAGCATGTTCTCCGTGGACCAGCAGAGGATTACAGAGAACGTCAGAAAAGAAAGCCTCTGGGTGGATCAGATCACTGTTGCGCGTCACTGGCCCGATACCCTGATCCTGAGGGTTCGGGAATTCAAACCCCATGCGCTCATCGCACTTGGAGAGGATGATCGGGCCGAGCTCTACTATCTCGACCACAACGGTAACCCCTTTATTAAGACCACCTTCGGTATGGACCTGGATTTCCCGGTAATCACCGGTCTCGAAGACGGCGACGATCAGGAAGCGGTTCCCGCCGAGTTGAAGGAGCCTCTGGATCTGCTGCGTCTGGCCGGGACCAACAATCCGAATCTGCCGGTTCAGTCGATCTCGGAGCTGCATTTGGATGATGAAGAGGGGCTGGTGCTGTACCTCGTCGAACACCCGTTTCCAATTTTCTTCGGTGAAGGCGATGTCAGAAAAAAATATGTGCGGCTCAGAAAGGTGCTGGAGATGCTCTATAAGCCGCGCCGAACAGGTATGGATATAGGCCGGGTCGCCTATATCAAGATGGACTACTTAAAGGATAAGGTGATCGTCGGATACGACGAGTCAGGATGAGTCAGCACATGAAAAAGGACAAGGATCAGGAATTGGAAATGGATGTCGAGCCCGCCGGTGAACTGAAACGCGAGGTGCGGGGAAATCTGGTGGTTGGGCTCGATATTGGCACCACAAAGATCTGCTGTGTGGTCGGAGAGGTGTTTCAGGACGCGGTTGATATCATCGGGGTCGGCACCACCCCGTCGCTGGGAATGCGCAAAGGCGTGGTGGTCAATATTGAAAGTACGGTAGCCTCGATCCGCAAATCGGTGAAAGTGGCTGAAGACATTGCCGGCTGCGACTTGGAATCGGTTTACGTCGGTATTGCCGGCAATCATATCAAGGGGTTCAACAGTCCGGGCATCCTGGCGATCAACAACAGGGAGATCAAGCAGGCCGATGTCCAGGAGGTGATCACCGCCGCCCAGACTGTAAAGATATCTGAGAATCAGCGAGTTATTCACGTGCTGCCCCAGGAATACATGGTCGACGATCACACCGGCATCCAGAACCCGCTGGGCATGACCGGGGTCAGGCTGGTGACCAATGTGCATATCGTCACCGCCGATATCGGCGCCGTGCACAACCTGGTTACCTGCTGCAACAAGGCCGGGCTCGAAGTCGCCGATCTGGTGCTGGAGTCAATCGCCTCGGCCAAGGCGGTACTCACCCAGGATGAAATGGATCTCGGGGTGGTGCTGGTTGATATCGGCGGCGGCACCACCGATATCGCCGTCTTCTATGAAGGTACCATCAGGCACACCTGTGAGCTTGGTCTGGGGGGACACAACCTGACAAACGATCTGTCCGTCGGGTTGAGGACACCGCTGGCCGAAGCGGAGCGACTTAAAGAGGAATACGGCAGCGCACTGTCGTCGATAATCAAGGCCAATCACGTGGTTGATGTCCCTTCGGTGGGCGACAGGGAACCGCGGCGGGTAACCCAGAAAGTTCTGGTCGACATCATCGAGGCCAGGATGGTCGAGATTCTCGAGATGGTCAACCGGGAACTGCTCGCCTCGGGACAGAACAACAGAATTAACGCCGGTATCGTGCTGACCGGAGGTACTTCGCTGCTGGTCAATCTGGTCGATCTGGCCGAACAGATCTTTGACATGCCGGTAAGGGTTGGATATCCAAACGGAATCGGCGGTAGGGCGGAGGATGTGTACACGCCACGCTGCACCACTGCAGTCGGCCTGGTGCTCTATGGCAGAGACCATCAGATGAATGCCATGGAACAGGACACCGGGATGGTTGATAAAATGAGAGGGCTGTTCAAAAAAATAATGTAAATGAGGTTTTTTTGGTTTAAGCGGGCACGACGAAATGCTATAGTTTCTAGGCTAAGGAATCAGCTTTTTTTCCTGCCCTAACTGTCCAGAATTAATAGATATTGGGAGATCAGCATGCCGTTCAGAATGGCTGAGACAGAGAGCGTTGCAGTAGTGAAAGTCATCGGCCTCGGTGGGGGTGGTGGAAACGCCATCAACACCATGGTGGATAACAAGCTCCAGGGAGTGGATTTCATTGTCGCCAACACCGACAAACAGGCCCTGGATCAATCCAAAGCCGATATCTGCATCCAGTTGGGGCCTTCCATTACCAAGGGGCTCGGTGCGGGCGCTGATCCGGAGACCGGGGCGCAATCCGCCCACGAGTCCATGGAAGAGGTCAAGGAGTGTCTGCATGGCAGCGACATGGTCTTCATCACCGCCGGACTCGGCGGCGGCACCGGTACCGGAGCAGCCCCGGTGGTCGCCAAGATCAGCAAGGAACTTGGCGCCCTGACCGTGGCCGTGGTGACCAAGCCCTTCAATTTTGAAGGCAGGCAGCGGCAGCGCAACGCCGATGCCGGCTGGCAGGAACTGCATAAGTACGCCGATACGATCATTACCGTGCCCAACGACCGGCTGCTGAGCCTCATGCAGAAGACCTCAAAACTCTCCGACATGCTTTCCCTCGCAGATACGGTACTGCTCCAGGCGGTCAAGGGAATTACGGATCTCATCAACGTGCCCGGCCTGATCAATGCGGACTTTGCCGATCTGCGCACGGTCATGAAGGAAGTGGGTCCGGCCATCATGGGCTCCGCCTCTGCAGTCGGCGAAGGCAGGGCAGCGGAGGCGGCCAAGCGGGCCATAGACAACCAGTTGCTGGAAGATGTCGGCATCGACGGTGCCCGGGGGCTGTTGATCAATATTTCGGCCACCGAAGAAACCTTCACCATGGCTGAATTCATGGAGGCATCGGCTCTGATCCAGGAGAAGGTAGACGAGGATGCCAAGGTAGTCATTGGCGCCCTTTATGACGAAAGCCTCGGCGACGAACTCCAGGTGACCGTGATCGCCACCGGCGTCGGTGACGTCAGCACCCGCGAACGCACCATCGCCCAGGTCGGTGATCTGCCGCACAAGCAGAATTACGATGCACCGGTGAAGCATCCCAAGCCGGTAGAACCGGTACAGACGCATAATCCGCTGAAGCCCGAAGGTGAGCGCCAACAGCAGCAGCCCTTTAAGCCGGCCGTTGCCAACCGGGCTCCGAAAGCTACCGTGTTGCCAGGATCCAATTTCGACGCCTTTGATAATTTCGGGCCGACCCGGGGCAATCGCTCTCTCGAGAAAGAGGAGCACAAGCCGTCGGAACGGCTCAATGAAGATTATCTGGAGACGCCGACTTATCTCCGCAAGAAGGCCAATTAGCCGCGGGCCGGTGTGTTGAGGGCTCTTGGATCGCAAAAGACAGGCAACATCGCGCACCGCATCGACCAGGATACTATCTAGAACCGACCTGCTTGACCGGGAGCGGGGCACCTACCTGAAAAAATGGAAGGGGCTGCTGCCGGTCGCCCTGTTTTATCCCAATAATTACCGGGTTGGCATGTCCAACCTGGGGTTCCAGCTCGTTTACCGTCTGCTCAATGAGTATGGGGGACTTGTCTGTGAGAGGCTGTTCCTGCCTGAGCCCGGTCAGCAGCTGGTCTCGGTTGAGTCGGGGAGACCGCCGACCGATTTTCCGATTGTCTTCATCTCCATCAGTTTCGAACACGATTACCCCAACCTGGCCACGTTTTTTCTGGCCTCGGGACTCGAGCCCCTGGCCGCCGGAAGGGATCAGTCCATAGCACCTGGAAATCCGCTCGTGGTCTGCGGCGGAGTGGCTGCCTTCATGAATCCGGAACCGCTGGCCCAGTTCGTCGACCTGTTTGCTGTCGGTGAAGCTGAACCGCTGCTGCCCCTGCTGATCGACAAACTTTTATCCCCCTCTTTAGGTGATCGGCGCCGTCTGCTCGAGCAGATGAATAAAGAGTACCGGGGTTTCTATGCCCCCGGTCTTTACAGGCCCCACTATGACGGAAAGGGCCGTTTCCAGAAGTTCAAGCCCGAGCCCGGCCTGCCTGAACGCGTGCAGAGGGTGGGGCTGGATCGCACCGATCAATCCGCCCATTCAGAGCTCGTGACCCCGGAAACCGAATTTTCCGATCTCTACCTGACCGAGCTCGGGCGGGGCTGCTCCCGCGGGTGCCGATTCTGCACCGCCGGCTACGTTTATCGCCCGCCCCGGTTGTGGGATATCGAGGCAATTCTCAAAAGCCTTGGGGACCGCCCTGAAACAATCGAACGGATAGGCTTGCTGGGCATGGAAATGACCTCGCAGGATAATCTCGAGCTGATTGCCGACCAGATAGGCGCCGACGGCTGTTCGTTGTCTTTTTCCTCGCTGCGGGCGGATCGCATATCGGACAAGCTGCTAGAACTGCTCGGCAGCTCCAGCTTGAAGAGTGTGGCCATCGCTCCAGACGGAGCTTCAGAACGGCTGCGCCGGGTAATCAACAAGCAGCTCACCGAAGCGGACTTGCTCGGTGCCGCCGAGAAGTTGACCGAGGCAGGACTGCATCGACTCAAGCTCTACCTGATGATCGGCCTGCCGACAGAAACCTTCGACGACCTTGACGAATTCATCAGCCTAGTCCAGCACATCAGAGAGGTGATGCAGGGAATCGGTCGTCCTCGGGGCCGGCTGAGCGAATTGTCGATCTCGGTGAACAGCTTCGTGCCCAAGCCCTGGACCCCATTTCAATACCATCCGTTTGGCTCTTCAGATCCGCGTGCAGAGGAAGCGTCGATCGACGGGCGCGAGGCAGTACAACTATTGAAAGCGAAAATAAAATATTTACGTGGTGGACTGGGCTCGCTTCCGAATCTTCGTCTGAAATTCGACAATGCTGACCAGGCCCTGTTCCAGGCCGTATTGTCACGGGGCGACCGGCGGCTCGCGGAGGTGTTGCTGAATATGGCTGTCTCGGGTATATCGTGGAAGCAAGCTTTAAAGCAGAGCGGGCTCAGCCCAGAGCTTTTCGCCACCAGGCAGTACGGGCAACACAGCCCGATGGCCTGGTCGATTGTCGACCACGGGATCGAGGGCGGCTATTTGTGGCGGGAATATCAGCGCAGCTTTGAGGAAAAGGCTACCCCGCCCTGCGATACCGGGGTGTGCAGAATCTGCGGCGTGTGTAACGACTGAAACGTGATGATGCCAACAGACAACGGAGAAACCAAAAGCGGCCGAAAGCGCAGAGACGCCGGACTGCAGTCGTTCACCCTGGTTAAGTATTTTTCCTTCTTTGCCCTTGGTGCGATCCTCATCTTCACCATGATCCTCTCCTGGATCATCTCCAACAATGCCAAAGTAGTCATGCTCAAGCAGAGCGAAGATTATTCGCTGCTGCTGGCCGGCAATATCAATCAGCAGGTATTCAGGCGTTTCGTGCTTCCTGCGGTGGTGCGCTACGGCCGGATCGCCCTGAGAAACCCCGATCAGTTCGGTTATCTGGACAAGATCGTCAGCGAGATCGTCCAGGGGTTGGACATCGATTCCGTGACTATCTATGACTCCAAGGAGAATGTCATTTCCTATTCGACCCAGCCCGAAATGGTGGGGAAACGCGACCGGGGAGGCATTGAATATGAGAAGGCGCTCGAAGGCGGCGCCAACTCCAGATTCATTTACAGCGGTTCCATGTGGAGTCTGCTCTCCGCCGATCCCCAGATAAGCTGCCAGCTGCGGACCTTTATCCCCTTCAGACAGGTGCGGGAAAGCGGTGAAGCGGGCGAGGCGATAATGGGGGTCATCGAGATTGCCAATGACCTCTCCAAGGACTACACCGCCATCCTCAAGCTCCAGGCTCGCATCATGATCGTCTCGGCGGTGGTCATGCTGGTGCTCTTTCTGGTGCTCCGGGTCATTGTACTGCGGGCCGGGAATATCCTCGAACGCCGAATGACGGATCGGATCAGGCTCAAGGAGCAGCTCGATAAAACCGAACAGCTGGCTCATTTGGGCACCATGGTGGCGACGGTCTCCCATGAAATCAAAAGCCCGCTGGGCATCGTCCGCTCGACGGCGGAGATTCTCAAAAAGCGCATAGAGAAAGTGGCCCCGGGCAACGAAAACCTGGCCCAGATCATCGTCGATGAGACCGGCAGACTCAATACCATCGTCACCGAATTCCTCGATTTCGCCAGACCGCAACAGCCCAAGCTCAAGGAGCACGATCTGGCGCAGATCCTCGATCAGGCCATCGATTTCACCCGGCCCATGGCCGACAAACAGGGGGTGGAGATCGAGACCAGCTATCCGGATGAGGCCATCATCCGAGAGGTCGACCATGACATGCTCTATCGAGCCTTTCTGAACATCATTCTCAACGCCATCCAGGCGATGGAAGGGGGCGGCACGCTGCAGGTCGAGACCTGGCAGGGAGACGACGGTGAGACCACGGTTTCGTTCAAGGACAACGGCCCCGGCATGAGCGAGGAAAAAGCCGCCCAGGTGTTCGAACCCTTTATTACCGACAAGAGCAAGGGGACCGGGCTCGGGCTGGCCATTACCAAGAACATAGTCGAGGAGCATGATGGCGAGATCCGGGTCGAAAGTCGTGAGCATGAAGGGACACGCTTTGTCATCATCTTCCCCTGAAGCCCCCCGCCTGCATGTGGAAACGCTGCGTTTTGACCGCAGCGGTCCCTACAGTTTTTCACTCAAACAGGGGATCTGTGCCGGATTGAAGGGTGTTTCCGGCGTGGGCAAGACACGTCTGCTCCGGGTGCTGGCCGATATTGATCCAAGCAGCGGTAGAGTGGCGCTCAACGGTAAGGACCGGCACGACTACAAGCCGCATGAATGGCGCCGCCTGGTGGCCATGATCCCGGCTGAATCACGGTGGTGGCA
>CBFCWR010000032.1:0-13673 GCA_965601575.1 uncultured Desulfofustis sp.
TCTTTCAAGAAGTCGTCTCCCTTTCGCCCCAGTAGCACAAAAGTATTTAAGATAATTGACTTCTTTTTTTTTAATAGGATAGAATGGCATTACTTTGAGGTGAAATTCAGTCGCTTCTCAATTCAGATCCGGAACGAATGGCATGACTACAATTCTGATTGTCGACGATGAGAAATCGATGCGCGATTTTCTCAAGATCCTGCTGGCCAAGGAAGGTTACGATGTCATCGTCGCCAGCGACGGTGAACAGGCGTTAGGCGCACTTGATGGAAACCAGATTGATTTGGTCATCAGCGACATCAGAATGCCCGGTATCAGCGGACTTGATCTGCTTGCCAAGATCAAGGATGAGACGGAAGATATCCCGGTGATCATGATCACCGCCTTCGCCTCCCCGAACGACGCGGTCCAGGCGATGAAAAACGGCGCCTATGATTACATTTCAAAACCGTTCAACGTCGACGAGATAAAATCGGTCATCTCTGCAGCTACCAATCGCACAGACGCGTCTTTGAAAGCCCAGCAGGCCGAACAGCTGTTTCCGGAGATCATTGGCAAGAGCAAAGAGATGCTCAAAATCTTCGATATGATCAACCGGATCGCGCCGACTCCTGCCAATGTGCTGATTTATGGAGAATCGGGCACCGGCAAGGAGTTGGTGGCCCAGGCTATCCATAAAAAAAGCAAAGTCTTAGGCCGCCCCTTCGTGCCCATCACCTGCAGCGCCATACCTGAAGAGCTCATGGAAAGCGAACTGTTTGGTCATGTCAAGGGGTCGTTCACCGGCGCCATCAGCGATAAGAGTGGACTTTTCAAGGAGGCTGACAGCGGAACCGCTTTTCTCGATGAAATTGGCGAATTGACCCCCATCATCCAGACCAAACTACTCCGCGTACTTCAGGAACGGGAAATTAAGCCCGTTGGCGGAACCAAGCATCTGCCCATAGACGTCAGAATCATCGCCGCCACCAACCGGATTCTCGAAGAGGAAATACGAGCCGGCCGTTTTCGCGAAGACCTTTTCTACCGGCTGGCTGTGGTGCCCATTAGAGTACCCTCCCTGAGGGAAAGGAAAAGTGATATTCCGCTCCTGGTCAAACACTTTCTGGAAAAATACTCAACCCAGTTGGGCAAGGAGATCCACGAAATTTCTTCATATGCTCTTGAAGTGCTCATGGGCTATGATTTTCCAGGTAATGTGAGGGAATTGGAAAATATAATCGAACGGGGCGTCGCCCTGGAAACATCGAATATCATCTTACCGGAGAATCTTTCGCTGAGCGGACCGCTGCAGAATAAACAGGAAGGGGCATCAACATCCAGCGCTTTTGTCGCCGCTCATGATGAAGATGAGCTGTTTGAGCGGGGCCTCGAAGTGGTGGTCGCCGATCTTGAAAAGAATCTTATTTCCCACGCGCTCGATAAAGCGGGCAATTCCAAGACAAGAGCAGCCGAGCTGCTCAAAGTCAGCTTCAGGTCCCTGCGTTACAAAGCCAAGAAGTACGATCTTTAGCGCATGAAAATCGACACCATCCCGGAAGCTCAGCTCTATCCCTCCTCTCTTGGCGACCTTCTCAAGCGCCAGCTGTTCTGGCTGCTTTTGCTTCGCATCATACTTTACACGCTGATAACGATCATCAGCCTGATTCTTCTGGATGAACGATTCGAAGCCATTGTCATGCCGCCGAGCCTGCTGGTGCTTTTCACCTTGATCGTCTATCTGGCAACCATCGTCTCGGCCTTTACCCTGCTCCATCTGCAAAGCAACTACCGTCGATTCGGCTTCATCCAGACTCTCTTCGATGTGGTTTTCGCCACGATGTTGATCTATCTGACCGGAGGCTCGCTATCTATCTTCTCATCGGTTTATTTCTTTCCGATCATCTCCGGCGGCCTTCTGATTCCGCTCAAGGGCGGCCTCTTCGGTGCCGCCGCCGCCACGCTGCTGTTTGCCCTCGTGCTCTTGCTCGAATTTTTTGGCTACCTGCCTGATTACGTACTGCTCTCAAAATTTTACGAACAGGCCGCACTGGCCAGCAACGTCCGACAATTCGGCACCATGGGGCTTACCTTTTTCCTCGGTGCCTTCATCAGTGCCATGTTTGGAACGATGCTGCGCTCGACCACCAAGGAACTGTCGAGCACCAAATATGACTTCGACCGCCTTTCTCTGCTTTACAAAATTATTTTTGACAATATCGGCACCGGTATCCTGACCATTAACAGTGACGGTATCATCACCTCGGCCAACAACGCCACCTCTGCGATAACCGGACAAGCGCCGGGCGAGCTTCTCGGTAGAGAGCTGAAGTCGATGTTTCCAGGTATCGATCTTTCCAGTAGCTCCCCAAGAAATTCCTGTGACTATGAACGTCAGGACCAACAGACTCTACGACTTGGGTATGCGCTCACCGAGCTCAGTCCCTCCGGCGAGACTGACGACGGGGATGGGAATATCGAAGAGGAGGATGTGACCATTATCACTCTGAAAGACATCGGTGAAATCGAACGGCTGGAAAATCAGATGAGACAGGCCGAGAAACTGGCCGCCATCGGTATGATGAGTGCCTCCATCGCCCATGATTTCCGCAATCCATTGGCGGCCATTTCCGGTTCCGCCCAGGTTCTTGCCGATGAGTTAGGCTCGGCCGGTTCCTCACAGCCGCAAAACTATGAGTTAACCAAAATCATTTTGCGCGAGTCTGACCGGCTCGCCACTACCATTTCCAACTTTCTTATATTCGCCCGCCCTGAGAACATAAAGAGGGACTGGTTTTTACTCCGACCTTGTGTGGAAGATATTCTTCAAGTCTGCAAGGCAGATCAGAAATGGCCTGCGACCTGCAATGTTGATGTGCTGATCGATAGTAAATTCCGTGTCTGGGGTGATGAAAAGCAGCTTTTCGGGGTGATCAGCCAGTTGGTGCAAAACGCCTTATCATTCTGCCCCAAGGGAAATGAAAAACTGGAGTTGAGCAGCAGCACAATATGTGTGGCTGATAATCAAGAGCTTTGTCTGATTAAGATCAGTGATAACGGCAGCGGCGTCGAACCGACCGAAATTCAGAAGATTTTCGAACCTTTTTTTACTTCTCGCCCGGATGGAACCGGACTGGGGCTGGCCATCGCCAGACAAGTAATAGAGGCCCATAACGGTTCCATCGCGGTGGAAAAATCAGAGATGGGCGGTGCCTGCTTTACCCTGATTTTGCCTTTTGAACCAGAACACAACGACTGAGTGGTCTATTCATTCTCTTTCCACACCCGTGCCCCTAGCCCGGTCAGTTTATCAACTAGATTTTCATAGCCCCTCTCGAGGTGGTAGATCCTCGAAATCTCGGTACGACCAGAGGCGGCGAGGGCTGCAATTACCAATGAAGAACTGGCCCTCAAGTCAGTGGCCATCACCCGGGCACCACTCAGACCGGCGGGCCCCTTGCCGGTAACCACCGCCGAGTTGCCGTCGGTCCGGATATGGGCTCCAAGACGTCGCAATTCAGCTACATGCATAAATCGATTCTCAAAAATCGTCTCCTGAATGACACAGATCCCGGAGCTGAGCGACATCAAAGCCATGAACTGAGCCTGCAGATCGGTGGGGTAGCCAGGATAGACCATGGTCTTTATATCAACACCTTTCAATCGTTTTCTCTGTTGAGAATCCATCTTGACGCTGATGGAAGTTGAACCGCAATCGATTTCAACTCCTGCTTCCATGAGCTTGTCTAGCAGCGCCGGCAGATGGCCCGGTTCACAGTCGGTAATCGTGGCCCGCCCTCCTGCTGCCGCTATGGCCATAAGGTAGGTGCCGGTTTCAATCCGGTCTGGTATGATTGCCGTCCGGGCGGCCTTGAGTTTTGAAACGCCGCGTATGGTAAGTTGATCCGTCCCCTTGCCTTCGATGTCGGCTCCCATATTGGTCAGCATCTCAATCAGATTACCGATCTCGGGCTCTCTGGCTGCATTTTTGAGAACCGTCGTTCCTCGAGCCTGCACTGAAGCCATTAATAGATTTTCAGTTGCCCCAACCGAAGGAATGTCAAAATGTATTGTACTGCCCCGCAATTCGCCGTCTCGCTGCGCTTCGACGTAGCCTTGCTCAAGGGTGCACTTCACTCCGAGTCGTTCGAATCCATGGATATGAAGATTAATCGGCCGCTCACCAATCGCGCAGCCGCCCGGCAGGGAAACCTTTGCCCTGCCCAGTCGTGCCAGTAGAGGGCCAAGAACCAGTGCGGACGCGCGCATGGTCTTGACCAAATCATAGGAGACTTCAGAGTAATCCACATTGTCGCTGTCGATGTAAAGCGTCGAGTCTTGTCGACGCCAGACACAGCCCAACTCGGAAATAATCGCCAGAATGGTACGGGTATCACGTAAATCCGGGACATTTGTTAACTCATGAGTGCCGGGAGCCAGCAGAGTTGCAGCAATCAGCGGAAGAGCTGCATTTTTGGCACCGCTCATGGCCACCTGCCCGACCAGTTCACGACCGCCTTCGATGATTAACTTTTCCATCTAATGTTATATCCAATCCTAGAATAGATCTTTTTTTCTTACCTGTACCACCCGATCTCGACCACTATAGTCCTTGATGATATCGATCGATGCATAAGGATCTGCCGAGGCTGACGTGGCCAAAAGCTCCTTGACGGCTGCCCCCTGATCGAAACCGATTTCCATGAAGAAGTATCCCCCCGGAGCCAGCAAACGGGGAAGACCAGCGCTTATCCCAATGATCTGCTTGAGCCCTCCCGGTCCTCCATCCAGGGCCAGGGCAGGTTCATGATTAACGACTTCCGGCTGCATGCCCGCTGCCAGATCAAGACTGCTCACATAGGGTGGGTTGCAGGTTATCAGTGAAAACTGTTCGGTCTCGACAAAGCAACTGGCGAGATCTCCCTGAACAAGGTGTACCCGTTGTTCCATCCCATGCCTGACGCAGTTGGATCGGCACACCTCCAGAGCCGGCCTGGAAATATCCACAGCGATCACCTGGAGCTCGAGTTCCATGGCCAGGACAATGGCAATCACACCGCTGCCGCAGCATATGTCAAGGCATCTTCCGCCTACAGATGCATCACCCTGGACAGCCAACACACGCTCAACCAGTATTTCCGTTTCCGGCCGAGGGATAAGGACCGCGGGACTCACATTGAAGGTATATGACCAGAATTCCCGTTCGCCTGTTATATAAGCCAGCGGCTCCCTGGTGCTCCTTCTCTGAAGCATGGCAAGGCAGCGCTTTGCCTGAACATTGCCAATGCGCTCCTCAGCCCTTAGGTAAAGCTCGGTGCGGGACAGTTCCAGGCAGTGGGATAGAACGAGCTCGGCCTCACTTTGCGGTGTTTCAATACCGGCTTTTTCAAACAGGAGGATGCCATGCTGCAGGAGCTCGGTGATGCGCCACACCTCCCGATTGTTCCGTAGTATACTCGCTCCTGCAGTGCTCACCTGACTTTCCTGAAAAAACAACAAAGTTTGACTTCACCAATAAGTAACAGCTTAGTTGCAGTTCTGTGGTTCTCCCTATTGTCGCCTCTTCGATCCTGGATGGTCAAACAACATGCCCCCTGTGTACGAGTATATGCCGCTTACGATACCAGGTCGCTTTGGCAGGAAGAACTTCAGTTGAACAGCCCCCCAGATCTTATGGGAAAGCAGGCTGTATCAATTCATGAGCATCAGACTACTGAATGCGTTTTAATTTTTCTTCCTGATCACACAGGGTGAGCGGGACGATAACCTCCTCGAGTTTACCGTCCATGATTCCTTCCAGTTTATATAGAGTAAGATTTATGCGATGGTCGGTAAGGCGCCCCTGGGGGAAATTATAGGTTCTTATCCGTTCGCTTCGATCACCGCTGCCGACCTGGCTTTTACGATCCTGAGATATCTGATCGTGTTGTTCCTGTTCGAGCTGATCCAGCAGTCTGGCTCGCAGTACGGTCAGCGCTTTGGCTTTGTTTTTGTGTTGGGATTTTTCATCCTGGCAGGTGACCACCAGCCCCGTAGGCAGGTGGGTTATACGCACCGCCGAATCGGTCGTATTGACGCTTTGGCCTCCGGGACCGGAAGAGCGATAGACATCAATTTTCAACTCATTCATATCGATGTCCACATCAACTTCATCGGCTTCGGGCAGGATAGCAACAGTAACGGCCGAGGTGTGCACCCTTCCCTGAGCTTCGGTTTCAGGTACCCTCTGGACGCGATGCACGCCGCTTTCAAATTTGAGCTTGGAATAAACCTGGTCACCACTGATCATGGCGATGATCTCCTTGAATCCGCCGATACCAAGGGGACTCGAAGACATAATCTCGACCCGCCAGCTCATCGACTCGGCATAGCGACTGTACATTCTAAAAAGGTCGCCGACGAACAGCGCCGCTTCATCACCACCGGTACCGGCCCTGATCTCGAGGAATATGTTTTTATCGTCATTGGGATCTTTGGGCAGCAGAAAGACCTGAATATCGTTCTCCAATTCCTGCATTCTGGAAGTGAGTGCTTCGATCTCGAGTTCGGCCAGTTCCCGAATCTCCGGGTCCTCTTTGTCATCCTGCAGGAGAGTGTGATTCCCTTCAATCTGTTGTGCGAGGTCCCGGTGGGATTCGAGCAGCTCAGAAAGCCGGGACAGGTGGGCATGTTCCTTGACTACTTTTTGATATTCCTGCTGATTGTTGATCAGTGATGGGTCGGACAGACGTCCTTCAAGATCAGCAAGCTTATCATCTATGTCATGGAATCTGTCGAGCATGGAACATTACCCAGAGAGAGTAAAAAGAAAAGTCCACAGCAATGTATCCATTACTGCGGACCCTCTGCCGATGCCCAGGGGCATCAGTCTGTTCAGCCTAAGCTTCTTCTTTGGTCTCGTAGTGCTTGGCGTAACGTCTGCGGAATTTCTCAATGCGGCCGGCAGTGTCAATCAGCTTCTGCTTGCCGGTAAAAAACGGATGGCAGGCAGAGCATATCTCCACTTTTAATTCGGGGAGCACCGAACCTATCTCAAAGGTGCTGCCGCAGGCACAAACTGCGGTAATGGTTTTGTATTCAGGATGTATATCTTTTTTCATGGTTGTCGCGACCTCCAAATCCACACTTATCAGATTGTTACATCAATAAAAATAAGCAAAGACACGTAATATATCAATGAAGAATAGGTAAATCAAGGGAAATAAATTGGCGAGGGGTATACCTCAAGGCAACGGCAATTTCTAGCCATTCATGGAGTCGAGAAAATCCTGATTGGTTTTCTGCTGCTTGAGTTTATCCACCAGAAACTCCATTCCGTCTGCCGGGTTCATCGAGGCAAGCAGTTTGCGCAGAATCCAGATACGGTTCAAGATGTCGTCTCTGAGCAGCAGGTCTTCTTTTCTGGTCCCCGACCTCTTGATATCGATGGCAGGAAATATGCGTTTGTCCGCCATCTTGCGATCGAGTATGAGCTCCATGTTGCCGGTCCCTTTAAATTCCTCAAAGATGACTTCATCCATTTTCGAGCCGGTCTCGATCAACGCAGTGGCAAGGATTGACAGACTGCCACCTTCTTCAATATTTCTGGCAGCACCGAAAAACCGTTTGGGACGATGCAGGGCATTGGCCTCCACTCCGCCGGAGAGAATCTTGCCGCTGGCCGGTGTCACCGTATTGTAAGCCCTGGCGAGCCTGGTAATGCTGTCAAGCAGGATGACCACGTCTTTTTTATGTTCGACCAGTCGCTTGGCTTTCTCGATCACCATTTCGGCCACCTGGATATGGCGCTGCGGCGGCTCGTCAAAGGTTGAACTGACAACCTCGGCAGCTTTGACGGTGCGCTGCATTTCAGTGACCTCTTCGGGCCGTTCGTCAATCAGCAGCACGATCAGGTAGACTTCTTTGTGATTGCGGACAATCGAGTTAGCTATTTTCTGCATCAGCACCGTTTTTCCCGTGCGGGGCGGGGACACCAGCAGTCCGCGCTGTCCTTTGCCGATGGGGGCGAACATATCCATCACCCGCATGGAAAAGTTGTCAGGTTGCCACTCCAGATTAAATTTCTCATCCGGATGCAGGGGCGTCAGGTTGCCAAACAGTGTTTTCTGCTTCGCCGCCTCGGGCGGGTCGAAGTTTACGCTCTCGACTTTGAGCAGGGCAAAATAGCGCTCACTCTCTTTGGGTGCGCGAACAAGCCCGTCGATCACATCACCGGTTCGCAGGTTCAACCTCCTTATTTGAGAAGGTGAAACGTAGATGTCATCCGGCCCGGGCAAGTAATTGTAATCGGGTGCCCGGAGAAAGCCGAACCCGTCCGGCAGAATCTCTAGAACCCCGCTGCCCCGCAGTTTTCCCTCCTCGTCGGCCTGAGCCTGGAGTACGGCAAAAATCAGCTCCTGCTTGCGCATGGAGCTGTAACCTTCAACCTTCAAGCCGCGGGCAAGCTTCACTAGTTCGTCGATCTTCTTGAGCTTGAGCTCTGCCAGGTTCATCACACTAATATTCTCCTTGGTAAAAACAGTTTAATCCTGACGGCTACCAGGGTAGACCGTATCCGTTTATATAAAACACCAGAACGTGTTTCAGCGGGGTGCCAGTTGGCTTAAAATTGGCTTACTGCAGACCTTTATACTTAGCGTTTAAAGTGCCTTGTGGTTTTATTATTTAAACAGATGCCAGGTAAGATTTGTGGTTTAAGCCCAGTTGCTGCATCTAGTAATGGTAGTGCCCTTAACGTTGTGTAATTGGATTAGCTCAGAAATTTGCAATGATCGTCTCAGGCGGGAGTCTTCTATGGACTTGTCTTTCTTATACGTGCTCTTCCTGGAGGTGTCAAGTGTTTTACTGATTTTGTTAGATTAATTCAGGATTAGCAATTCACGCAGCTTAGCTGCCAATTTTTTCACCTGGATCCTTGTCTCTTCAAAACTGCCATTGTTGTCGATAACCCAGTTAGATCGTTCTGCTTTGAATTCACCATGGAGCTGTATTCTGAAAATTTCCTCGGCCTCCGCCGGGTCAACAGAATCTCGATCTACCACACGCTGCAGCGCAATATCAGGGTCAGCAATAACACAGACGATGTAATCGAAATCAGCCTGCCATCCACATTCGAACAGAAGAGGTACTTCAGCCAGCAGCATGGTATTTGATGCGCCTTCGCGCTTTGCCTCGAGCAATTTGATTCGGACCAGCGGATGCAGTATATTTTCCAGCTCTTTCCTCACCCTCTGATCGGCAAATACTGCTTTTCTCAATAGCGGTCGATCGACCTCTCTACTGTCGTTAAGATAGCGATCTCCCCAGATATCTCGCATCTTCTCATATCCCGCTTCACCTTTCTCCAGCAGCTGTCGGCAGATCTCATCGCTGCTGAACACAGGAGCGGGCAGCAGGTCACCGAGCATGTTGACGACTGCACTCTTGCCGCTGCCTATGGTGCCGGTAATGCCGATCAGCATTTCATCGCCTCCAACTGGGCGAGCACCGAAGCAAAATCATCGGGCAGATCGGCCTGGGCCTCGATCCTGCTCCCCGTTCCCGGATCGGCAAAGCTCAATTTCCAGGCATGGAGCATCTGGCGTGGGAACATGGAATGATCCTTCGATGATCCGTATAATTTATCCCCCGCAACAGGAAAGCCAAGATGGGACAGATGCACCCTTATCTGATGGGTTCTCCCGGTTTCTATATGAAGTTCAAGCAGTGTGTGGCGAGCAAACCTTTTGCTGCATTTCCAATTGCTCACTGCGTATCTGCCATTGGCTTCCCGTATCGCCATTTTTTGCCGGTGGATCGGGTGCCTGCCGATGGGGGCGACGATGCGGCCGGATTCCTCGATTACCTCGCCAATCACCAGGGCCAGATAAGTCTTTTCCACCTGTCTGTTCTTAAATTGCCGAACCAGGTCGACATGGGCGTCGCTCGAACGCGCCACAACCATCACACCTGAGGTGTCCTTATCGAGACGATGCACGATACCGGGACGAAAGACATCTCCCACTTCATCTAAATTTCCATACCGAAACAACAGTCCGTTCACCAGGGTGTGATCGACATTTCCGCTTCCCGGGTGAACCACCAGGCCAGGCGGTTTGCTAATAATCAGATAGTCTGGACTCTCTTCGAGAATATCAAAAGCGACATCCTGGGGTTGAGGAATCATCGGTTCGCTGACAATCTCGATGATGCCGTCGATAATGTCGCCAGATTTCAATCGATAGCCGGGTTTTACCGTGACTCCGTTGACCAGAATCTGGCCTGATTTAATCGATTCGGTGACCTGTGATCGGGAAAACTGGTCAAAAGAAAGTGCCAGGAACTGATCCAATCGAAGATCGTGAAACCTTTCCTCGACTGTGTATGAAAAAGGTCCTTCGGCAGAAAATAACCAGGAATTAATCATACAGCCGCCCGTTGGCGAAGCGGTTGAATTGACAGGGAGTACTTAGGAAAAAATCTTCTCGATCTTCTTGCTGATTTTATCTTCTTCTACATCCTGGGCTATTGAGAGCTCTTTGACCAGAAGCCCTTTGGCCGTGTCCAGCATTTTTCTCTCCCCGTAGGAGAGATCTTTGTCAGCGCTAAGCAGAAACAGATCTCTCAGGACCGCCGCAACCTCGAAGATTGAGCCAGTCTTGATCTTTTCCATATACTCCCGATAACGCCTGTTCCAAGTCTGCGAGTCGATCTCGATCCCACGATCTTTGAGGATGTTCAATACCTCAGAGGCTTCCTTCTTGTTGACGATGGAGCGTAGTCCCACATTTTCGCTGCCGGAGGTGGGGATCATTATACGCATCGAATTTCCTATGATTTCGAGAACATAAAAAGTCTGATCGACTCCTGCCACTTGCTGGGTTTCAATTGATTTGATGACGCCGACCCCGTGAGCCGGGTACACAGCCATGTCTCCTTCAGTAAACACTACAGTCTCCATGAATCATTAATAAGTCACATAGATGCTTTGCCCTGTATTCTCAACTCTTTCTTGCTGCACAATTGCGGACGGTAGAGAGTGAGAGGCAAGCAATTAAATGGTATACGTCAAATTTGATGAGCCTGACAAGTATCGAACAACTGTTCAATATAGCATAAATCTCACAAAACATCCCGACATTTTAACCAGCCGACATCAGGTAACTATTCGTCAAGCAAATAAGCAAGTTGCCATGGGATGGTGGCGGACGATGATCCTCAGGTTTGGCAGGAAAGGCTTTTGAGCTTACCCCGATAACGAGCAAATTCTTCACGATCCCCTGGTTCGTATTCTGAGTAAAAATATTCAGGCATAATCATGCGTTGACGAATCAGCCGTGTGCATATGGTAATTGCGGATGGCACCCGGTAGCACCTACTTAATGGCATTTAGCCTGGTCATTGCCTGGGAAATATCTCCCTGGATAAATAGTTCGAGACCCGATGCGATCTCATCGAAACGTTCTTTTATGTGCTCGAACTCCCTGGCAGAGAATTTAGCCAGCACATATTTGTCAACTTCCATATCGGGATGGATTTCGCCGGTTCCGGGTCTGCCGATGCCGATTTTAAGCCTGAAAAAATCCCGGCTGCCGAGTTCTGAAACAATAGATCTGATACCGTTATGCCCGCCGGTACCGCCACCCTCAACAAGCTTGATGCGACCGGGATGCATGTCTATATCATCATGAACGACAAGTAAATTCCGGGGATCCAGGTCGTAATAGTGCATCAGCGAAGCAACCGAACGGCCACTTCTGTTCATGAAGGTCTGTGGTTTGAGCAAGGTTACTGTCGTGGATCCAAGCCTGAAATTTGTGGCAAGGCCCTGATGTTTGGTCGAAGAAAATTCTGAGCAATGGCTACCTGCAAGCCAGTCCGCAAACATGAAGCCGACATTGTGTCTGGTCTGCTCGTATTTCGCACCGGGATTACCAAGGCCTGCAAGTAAATAGCGATCGCTTTTCATGGTGATAGCAAATGAAAAATCCGGAAAGGAGCCTCTCCTTTTCCGGATTTCACGAAACTACTTCCGGAATCGATAGATCCCGGACAAGGTTTGGTTACGGGGCAGACACCGACACGCAGACCATTTCTGCATTGCTGATCAGTTTGACCCCATCTGGCAAACTGACATCACCCGCGGTCACTTTGTCGCCAATACCCAGATTCGCCATGTCGATGACACAATCGTCAGGAATATCGAGTGGTTTGCCTTCTAATACCAGCGAAGTCTTTTCAATCTGGGTGAGGCCGCCAAAATCTTCACCTTTTGCTTTGCCGACATAAACCAAAGGTACTTCAAACCGAACGGATTTCTGCAGATCAATCTCGAGAAAGTCAGCATGAAAAAGCGTATCCTTGAGCGGATCGGTTTGGATTTCTTTGACCAGTACATTTTTTTCAGATCCATCATCAATTTTCAGGGTAATGACCGCATTGCGGCCCTGGATATCCAGGAGTTCCTGAAAAAGGGTCTTGGTCTCAAACTCGAGGGCAATATCCTTGTTGCCGCCACTATATACGACCCCCGGTGTCTTTCCCTGATTCCGCAATCTTCCTACAGGTCCTTTGCCGAAGACTTCCCTGACCGATGTGGGTATTTCCTTGGTAATCATACTTCCTCCTTCAACCGGTATTCAGGTTATGACTTCAACCGGTCTCTTTTATCATCAGTTACTAACTTTTTTATCTCACACGAACAAAGAGCTTACCGAATCCTCATTGTGGATCCGCCGAATAGCCTCGGCAAGTAAAGATGAGACGGACAAGACCTTGATTTTTTCACACTCCCTGGCGTTTTCGCGCAACGGAATTGTATTGGTGACCACCAGTGATTTGATTGACGAGCTGTTCAATCTGTCGACTGCCGGACCTGACAGAACCGGGTGTGAACAACAGGCATGTACTTCTTTGGCACCGTTTTCCATTAAAGTGTCGGCGCCATTGCAGAGGGTGCCGGCGGTATCGACCATGTCGTCCATGAGGATTGCTACTTTTCCTCTTACATCGCCAATTACGTGCATCGCCTCGCTGTGATTGGGGCGGTCCCTTCGCTTGTCGATGATGGCAAGGCCGCAATTCAGCCTTTTGGCAAACGCCCTTGTCCTCTCAACCCCTCCGGCATCCGGAGAAATCATGATAACATCATCAAAGTGTGCCCTGATATGGTCAATCAATACTGGAGCAGCGTACAGATGATCCACCGGTATATTGAAGAACCCTTGAATCTGACCGGCATGCAGATCCATGCACAACACCCTTCTCACGCCCACTGCCATAAGCATCTCAGCAACAACTTTGGCAGAGATGGGTACCCGCGGGGCCACTTTGCGATCCTGCCGCGCATACCCGTAATATGGGAGCACCGCGGTAATCCGCCGAGCCGAGGCTCGTCGCATCGCATCGGCCATGATTACCAGTTCCATCAAATGATCGTTTACCGGTGTACAGGTCGGCTGAATAATGAACGAATCGGTACCTCGGACATTTTCACGAATCTCAATGAAAATCTCACCGTCGCTGAATTTCCTTACGTCAGCGCGGGAAACCTCCATGCCGAGATGTTCCGCGATTTCTTCCGCCATCGCAAAATTCGCGTTGCCGGAAAATATTTTCATTACGTTGCCCATAGTCTCAAGCCTCTGGGGTTAAAAAAAATTGGCTGGGGCGGTAGGACTCGAACCTACGAATGCCGGGATCAAAACCCGGTGCCT